>JBFWYJ010000012.1:0-19528 GCA_050186555.1 Bacteroidia bacterium | reverse complement strand
TGGAATCAAACCAAATGCTTTTAAATCTTGCGGAGAAATGTACTGCAATAAATTAGCCTTATCAATTTCTTCTTTAGAAACAGAAGCTGAATATCCAACCGCTTGCGTGTTTAAACGTGACGCAATTTTCTTCTCAATGCCATCAAATGCACCTCCACAAATAAATAAAATGTTCTTGGTGTTTACAGCAATCATTTTTGCATCAGGGTGTTTTCTTCCTCCTTGCGGCGGAACATTAACTACAGTTCCTTCCAACAACTTTAACATCGCTTGTTGAACACCCTCTCCGCTCACATCTCTTGTAATACTTGGATTGTCGCTTTTTCTGGCAACTTTATCAATCTCATCTATAAATACAATACCTCTTTCAGCGGCTTCAACATTATAATCAGCTGCCTGTAATAATCGTGTTAAAATACTTTCCACATCTTCACCTACATAACCTGCTTCAGTTAAAACAGTAGCATCAGCAATACAGAAAGGAACGTTTAACATTTTTGCAATTGTACGTGCCAATAAAGTTTTTCCGGTTCCGGTCTCACCAACTAAAATCAAATTTGACTTATCAATATCAATCTCTTCTTTATTCTTTATTGAGTGATTGATTCTTTTAAAATGATTGTAAACCGCAACACTTAATACTTTTTTTGCTTCATCCTGACCAATTACAAATTCATCCAATTTCTCTTTTATCACATTTGGCTTCATTAATGTTAAAGCAGCGGGAATCTTCTTTTTTGAAACGCTACCGCTATCGCTGTTTTCATCTGAAATCAGATGAAATGCTTGTGTTATACAATTATCACACACATGACCATTTACTCCGGCAATAAGAATTTTCACATCCTTTTTATCGCGATTACATAGTGAACATTTTATGCTTGTATCCTTTGTCATAACCTATTAATAATTTATTGTCTGCTCTTCGATTTCAGCAGGAATTTCTCTTTTTTGATATAATTGATTTCTTAACTGCGGTTCAAATCCAGCTTCTTTAATAGCCTCTTGAATTTGTTTATACGTAAACCTATGTGGAGCACCCGCAGCGCTTACCACATTTTCCTCCAACATAATACTTCCAAAATCATTGGCGCCGGCATGCAAACACAATTGTGCCGTTTGTTTTCCAACAGTTAACCAACTGGCTTGAATATTCTCAATATTAGGCAGCATGATTCTTGATAGCGCAACCATTCTTAAATACTCATCCGAAGTTGTATTATTTCTAATCCCCTTTACTCTCGTCAATAATGTGCCATCATCTTGAAATGGCCAAGGAACAAAAGCTATAAAACCGTGATGGCCTTCGGGCTTTTCTGATTGCACTTCTCTTAACCATACTAAATGCTCAAAGCGTTCTTGAATCGTTTCAACGTGCCCAAACATCATCGTGGCACTTGTTGGAATGTTCAATTTGTGCGCCGCTCGCATGACATCCAACCACTCCTTACCATTACATTTTCCATTACTAATTAATCGGCGAACTCTATCATTCAATATTTCAGCTCCCGCTCCAGGCAAACTGTCCATCCCGGCTTCTTTCAATTGAGAAAGCACTTCATCGTAAGATAACTTATCAAGTGTTGCGATATGTACAATCTCGGGCGGACCAAGTGCATGTAATTTAATGTTCGGATAAAGTGATCTAATTTCTTTGAACAGATTTTTATAAAACTCTAAACCCAATTCAGGGTGATGACCACCTTGCAATAATAATTGATCTCCTCCCCATCTAATTGTTTCTTCAATCTTCTTTTTATACGTTTTAATATCTGTTATGTAAGATTCAGGATGGCCAGGAATACGATAGAAATTGCAAAATTTACAGTTAGCAACACATACGTTCGTAGTATTTACGTTTCTGTCAATTTGCCAAGTAACAATATTGGAGTTGTTTTTTTTCTTTTTACGAAGTTCATCAGCTGTAAAAATAAGATCAGCGGTTGCCGCATTATCATACAAGAAAATTCCTTCCTTTTGTGAAAGAAATTCCATATTTAAAGCGCGCTCCAGTAAGGTATTTATTTTCAATTCGCTCATTGGCAAAACAGGAATGTAAAGGTACCAATTTTTGACAGTTTTACGGTGTTAAAAAATAGGAATTTAGAGGGTTTTTCGTAAATTCGTAGGGCACAGAAACACTAACTATGTCCTTCATCAAACACAAAAAAACAATTGACCCAAAGGGTCATGTTCTAATTTTATTAGATAAAGTTGAAATTCCATCCAGAATTGGATTATCAAAAAATGAACTCTCTTACATTTCCGGACATTTCAAGGATAAAGACAATAAGTCGTTGATTTTTAATTCGAGCGGAAGATTGATAAGTATACTGCTTTTAGCAAATAAAAAATCTGATTATAATACTTACGATTCAGTCAGAAAACATGGTTCTGCAACCTGCGATCAGGTTAATGCTATTAAAGGAGAGGTTCTTTCAATATGTAATTTAACCTCGGACGAAAATAATGCCATTGCAGCTGCAGAAGGTGTGATGCTTGGCAATTACCAATATCTTAAATTTTTAAGTAATGCCAAAAAGAAGAAAAATACATTAGCTTCCTTGGTTATTGAGGACAAAAAACTCACCATTAAATCATGGGAGAGATTAGAAATCGCCTGTGAAGCGACAATAATGGCAAGAGATTTGGTAAATGATCCGGTAAATAAATTAAATGCCACACAATTGGCAGAACATTTTAGGAAGGTTGGCAAACAAGTTGGTATTGACGTTGAAGTATTGAATAAAAAGAAAATTCAATCTCTTCAAATGGGCGGGTTACTTGCGGTAAATGCAGGAAGCGTGGACGAACCAACTTTTACTATTTTAAATTATAAGCCAAAAAATGCTAAAAACAAGAAGCCAATAGTACTGGTTGGCAAGGGAATTGTATATGATACAGGTGGATTAAGTTTAAAACCAACCGCAAACAGTATGGACATGATGAAATGTGATATGGCAGGAGCAGCAGCAGTAGGATGCACTATATATGCATGTGCTAAAGCCAAATTGCCTGTTCATGTTGTTGCGCTAATTCCGGCAACTGATAATCGTCCAGGATTTAACGCATTTGCACCGGGAGATATTATTACTATGATGGACGGCAGCACTGTAGAAATGCTTAACTCAGATGCAGAAGGAAGAATGATTTTGGCTGATGCATTACATTATGCAAAAAGGTACAAACCTGAATTAACGATTGACGTTGCTACGTTAACAGGCGCAGCCATGGCAGCAATTGGCAGAAGAGCATTAGTTGGAATGGGTAATGTGGATGAGAAAACAAGTATTTCAATAAAACAAAGCGGGTACAATGTATTTGAACGTGTTGCAGAGATGCCATTTTGGGATGATTATTCTGAAATGCTGAAGAGTGATATTGCAGATCAAAAGAATATTGGCGGACCATATGCAGGTTCAATAACTGCAGGAAAGTTCTTAGAGAAATTCACGGATTACCCTTATTATCATTTAGACATTGCAGGACCCGCAATTATAGACGCGAAAGACGGCTATAGAACAAAAGGTGGAACCGGAGTGGGTGTTAGGTTACTTTTTGATTTTATTCAAAACTATAAATCATAGAAATGAAACTGAAGTTTGCTTGCATATTTTTTATACTCTCCTTTATCACTTTAAATGCACAAGAGATAAAACAATCTTTAATTGTTGTTCACCCTGAATTACCAATTCGTGCTGAGTTTAAACAAAAAATTTACGCGTATAATTTTTTAAACGGGCACTTTACAGGAAGAACCGAGCTGTTAACGGTTGATGGAAAAAAGGGAGGTAAAGATTATGTTAGAACTGATTTAGGTAGTCCTACCATATATAAAGATAGATATTTGATAACCGGCATTGGTAATATTGTAGATTTAGTAGATAAAAAAGTTTTATTCGATGGCAGAGCTAAATTAGTTGCATGTCGAAATGATAGCGCTATTTTTTACACCAATGATTTTGTAAAAGGGAAGTTTTATTCGGTTTATGATTTTAAATCCAAAAAATATGGTGAGGTAAAAAAGCTAACCTTTAAAGCGAAAATTGGTCAGGATGTTGAATTTGATAAAACGAAAGCCCCTTTTAAACTGTTTTTATATCCAGTTGACAAGCCAAAGGTTGAAATTGTAAAAGACGCCGGCTACGGTCAAAAAGTTGGCAAGGGAACAATACCTGATCCTCCTATGTGGTGGGTGGATCATTCAAATTTAATTTTTGCTTATTACAACGAAGCTAATACCGAAATTCGATTTTATAAGGTAAATGTAGATAGTAAAAAAACTACTCATATGGGAACATTACCATTTAAACCCGGGAATAGTGAGCCAATTATCACAAAGGAAGATGAAAATGTTACAACTTTAAATTATGGCGATAAATTAATAGCTGTTAACGAAAAGACTGATAAAGTAGAGGAATTAAACTTTACTTATTCTGTTAACGGCTTCTCTGCAGAAGTAAAAGCGAGTTCTGCCGGAAGACGTATTTTATTTGCCAATACTCAAAAAGAATTAGGGAAATTCCATTTTCAATTAAAGAATTTTAAAACCAATGAAAAATCTGCCGGTTTAGTTAAAGAAATTATTGTTGGTACCGACAGCTATCAACAAGGGCTAGCTGTGTGGAATTTTGATAAAAATAAATTTGTTAATGTTGATGCCGAAGAAGTTCTAACTGTTTTAGGCTGGATTAATAATTAGAACATGGCTGAGAGCTTGATTATACCAAGCGGAACAAAATCTGAGAAATACGAACAGATTTTTCCTCAATTAAAAGCATTATTAGAAGTAGAAACAGATACGATTGCCAATATGGCTAATCTTTGTGCTGCTTTAAAATATGGAATGGGTTTTTTCTGGATTGGTTTTTATTTAGTAAAAAAAGATGAATTAGTCCTAGGGCCATTTCAGGGACCGGTTGCATGTACAAGAATTAAACCAGGCAAAGGTGTTTGTGGAAAATCATGGGAATTAAAAGAAACGATCATTGTTGATGATGTTGATCAATTTCCGGGGCATATAGCCTGTAGTTCAGATAGCAAATCAGAAATAGTTATTCCTTTTTTTGATGAAAATAAAAATGTTGTCGGTGTGTTGGACATTGATAGCGATAGTTATTCTTCATTTGATGAAATTGATGAAGCCTGGTTGAAGAAAATCATTTCTCTTATTAAAGGCATCAATCCCTAACCCCCGCTTTAACTTTTACTTCCAAGAAATTTTCAGGTGGTGGTATCGGGCAGGACCAACCATTGTGGGAATAGGCACAATATGGCTGGTAGCAAAGATTAAAGTCAATAATTATCTGATTAGAATCTGGAATGCCCAAATCAATGTACCTGCCACCGCCATAAGTCTCTTCACCGGAAGTTAAATCCTTAAAAGGCAGAAATAAATAATTTACTTCCTTATTGCTATTCTTGAAAACGCGTTTGTATAAATACAATTTGCACTTTTTACTTTCTAGTTCAAAAGATGCCTCTGCATACTTCAGAAAATATTTAACAGAACCGTTTGAAGTGGCAAAAGAAACCGTGTCAGACAGGTCAAGTAAATACAGTTTTGCTTTTACACGATAATTCAAATCTATGGGGAAATGTCTTATTCCTTTAAACTCAATTCTCTCTTCCTTTGATAAGGGAGTTGTAGTTGTGTCCAAATAAAAAGCACGAAGCTCTTCCTGAACTTCGTGCACTTTTTTTACAATAGAGTCTTTGTTCTGTGCTTTAAGCGATATACAAAAACTCAATAAAAAAAATAATATCAAACGCATGATGCGTCTAAAATACTACTTGTTATTTGAGTTTACAATTAACTTTATTCTTTTCAAGCTGCCGGTATCACCAACTTCTATAAAGTAAACACCATTTGATACGTTTTCCAAATTATAAACTGCTTCCTGATATACCACCGATATTTCTTTGCTATCAATAAGTTCACCAAGTACACTATACAATTTTATATTAACCGTTGGCTGGTTTTGATTCAATTGAATTGTAAGCTTATCTGAAGCCGGATTAGGATAAACTCCAATAATATCTAACGTGTTCTCCATAGAATGTACCCCTGTACATGTTGTTACAGATTGTGTGAAAGTTGCAGAGTTGGTACAGCCATTTAAAGCTGCAATAACCGTATAGGTAGTGGTCACAGTCGGACTAACAGAAATTGTTTGCGTGGTTGCGGTGGTGTTCCAGGTGAACGATGTTGCCGCGCTACTCGCAGTTAAAATTGCAGATGAACCTGCACATATAATATTACTGGAAGAGAATACTGCAATTACTGGTTTGGGATTAACTTGTATAGTTTGACTTCCACTTCCTGTTAAAGAACCTGCGGTGGCAGCGACGTTTAAAGTATAGGTACCACTATTAGTAAATGTCACAGAAGTAACAGAACTATTTGGCGAAACAAAAATCGCGCCTGCCGGATTTGAAGACCAAGTATAGCTGCTTGCAACAACAGAACCTGTATAGGCTGTTACAATTACAGAATCACCCTGACAAACTGTTGGCTGCACACTAACGGTTATTGGGAATGTATTAGTTGTACAAGCTTGTCCGGCAGCAATACTGGCTCCAGGAACAGAATTGTAGCCATATTCCTTTAATGTATATGAATTAGCGGAACCGGAAACAGACATTCTTGCCCAACCATAATAAGTATTCGTAGCAACAGTCAACGCTAATCCAATATACTTATCATTCTGACCCGCCCAAGTGCCGGTTGCAAATGAACCAATGATAGTTGTTATAGCAGGATTAGATGTATTCATCTGATGCCAAACAGTGCTTGAGCCACCAATCGGATCACCGGCATTCAACGCCTGTAAATTATTACTCCCGTCCACCAAAGTGAAGTTATTTGCCCACGGAGTGCCCGTTTGAGCTAAGATAAAACCTATGGTTCCACTTTGCGCACTTGTTAACTGAAAGTCAGGTGTATTATCATTATTCAAGTCAATATTTAGTGTTGCCTGAGCAGTTGGCCCTGCTGGTAAAGTGACAACAGAATCCGGATTAATATCCGTGCACATAAACTGAGCATTCGCAAATCCTGAAATAAATAATAATAAAGTAATTGTTAGGTAAAGTTTTATTTTCATTTTTCTTTTTTGAAGCACAATTTATAACAATTTGATTGGCTTCAAAACCTCTTGAAAAATTTAAATCGATTTACCAAAATATTTTAACATTTATCATTTGGCTACATTTACTCTGATTCCTTGACTGTGACTGGCAAATTCCGGCGCATACATACATTGAATCGTTGTTATCCCATTACTAAAATTTCCATAATGATTTACCAATAGTGTATACTCAAATACATAGGTACCCTTATTTAAGTAGGAAAAAAAGAAATTCGTTGCGGCGTCTTTAGTACTTTGATAATATCCTAATCCATCTTGCCATTTGTACGAACTAATTACATTTGTTGGCTCAAAACCTGCAGCTCTCATATCCTTCATATGTACATAACTCATGTCTCTATCAACTCTCAATTCAATTCTCACCTTTATCTTATCTCCCAATTTTAATTTTGTAGTTAACGTGACAGGCTCTATAACCGGTCCTGATTTTGTATTACGTGTTACAAACAAATCTTTTTTCAATTTCAATGGCGTTTCATGAGGTGTTATTTTATCCAAATCCTCAAAATATTGCCAATAAACCGCTCCATAACTTACACCTTCATCTTTTTTCTTTACAACAATATTTCCCATATGTGTAGGGTCAATATCTGAACCACTCCACGTTTTCTTGAAGTAACCTGTTCCCGGCTCGGGTTTTATTTCCTTATCATTTTTTGGGTCCAATAAATGTTTTCCAACAGATATTGTTACATTAGGTTCTGTTGATAGCCAATCCGAACCTCTTAATAACATTGCATACACTGCTTCGGTTGTAGATTTGGTTGTACCCCAATGTTGGGTCTGCTTGCTTTTTATTAGCCAGGTTTTTAAATCGTCAACTGATTTTCCGTCATTTGCTATTTCATCAAATGCTTCGATCATCAATGCTTGCATTTCAATCGGCGCATTGTACCAATAGTAACCGTAGTTTTCTTTCCAATACATTCCCATTTCTTCGCTATTGATACTATTCTCCTTCAATGATTTCAAAATATCTTTCGGCGTAACGTTGTCTTTATCTCTAAATAAACTTAAAGCAATCATTCCCTGCATATACCTTGATTGGCTAAGCCAATATGTTTGGGCTTGCTTCTTGAAATAATCATAAGCTTCTTGATTGCGATTAGAGATTTTAATACTCGGATAAAAACTTCTCATGTATAAATAATGCACTGCATAATAACCAAGATGATTTTCCCTCTTATAGTTTTTATAATATTTCTTAATCCATTCGTAATCCTCTTTCATTCTATCGTCGCAATATTTGACAGCCTTATGAGCCATGTCGTCTATTTTCTGCTTATTATCTTCATCCAAAACATTCAACTTATTTAAATGTCCGAAGCCGCAAACAATATGCTGAGTGATGTATCTGTCATCCGGTCCGCCTTCAAACCACCAGAAACCGCCATTAGGAGATTGTGCCTTTTTTAATTTACGTAATGCCTTTGCCTGCTCATTTGACATGCGATTCAAATCAAATAACACGCCTACTCTTTTTTTGCTTTCTTGTTCATTTCCGGCAGCCATCACCCAAGGTGTTTCTTCCAACAATAGAGATTTCAATTCTTGATTCTTTTCAAGATTTGATAAGAATGCTTGCGGACTATAATTTTTCCACGCTTCAAAAACCGCTTTGATTTTTGGTTTTGAGTTAACAACATAGCTCGCTAAGGCATTTGCATAGTATCTTGAGAATGTCTGCTCGGCACATTCGTATGGGTATTCCATTATATATGGTAATGCTTGAATTGCATACCATGCAGGATTAGCTGTAAATTCTAAAACATAAGAATGATTTTTCAATGTTGTTGAATTATTGTTTTGGTTGGCAAACTTTTTGAAAATAAAAGTTTTCTCTTGATTGCTACGAATTGGCAATGGCATGCTTTCCGTTACCAACATCCGGTTCGTTAATACCGGAATAACCATTTCTTCGCCATCCGAAAACATTCCTCCGTTTGCTATTATACGATACTTGATGGCTGAATAAGTATCCGGTATTTTCAATTTCCAAATTGCAGTTTCACTTAAGCCTTTATTTACTGAAAAATCAAATTGTTTATCTCCTTCGACGATTTGACTAGTAATCTCCTTTTCCGTTATGGCATCATAAAAACTTAAAGTCACTTTTCCATTAATAGATTTCTCAGACAAGTTTGAAATTTTAGATATAAAATAGATTGTGTCCTTCTCTCTAAAAAATCTTGGTTGATTGGGCTGTACCATCAATTCCTTTTGCGTAACAACTTCCTCCGTTAGTTGTCCATATTTTAAGTCCTTGGTATGAGCCAAGCTCATGAACTTCCATTTTGTTAAGCTTTCCGGAATTGTGAACTTAATAATGATTTCTCCATTCTCATTCGTGGCTAAATCCGGATAGAAAAATGCTGTTTCACTAAAATTACTTCTAATCTGAACACCGCTTGATTCTCCCCCTGAATTCTTTGTTGCATCTCCGGGTGCATTATTCTGATCTAATTCTGCATTCGCTGTTTCCACTGGTGCCTGAGCCACTGCCGTTTCAGCAAATTCTGCACTTTTCTTATTTCTGGAAGCACTCTTGCCTGTTGCCATTTTGTCTTTGGAAGGCATCGACTTCTCCTCTTCATCTACACCTTCAGACAACATATCTGCAGCACCATAATCGTCATAATCATAACTACCGCTGTAATAATTTTGATAGAAATTCAGTCCGAAATAATTTAATCTGTCATAATATCTTGATGGTAAATAGGCATACTTATTAGATAATTTATTGAATTCTGTCGAATTTATCACTTGACCTAAGTTTGCTTGCCAAGTATGAGTTGAATAATAACTGTGGTAAATTGAGAACGCCCAACTATTTGAGGCAAAAGCATCAAGTGAGGCATCGTACATACACGCCAACATTTCTGCTACTTGCTTTTCACCCTTCTTATTCTTTATTATCATCTTCCATTCTTCTTTTTGTCCGGGAAGTAGTTTGTTTCGAAATGTTTCGAAACGAACATCTAACTCTTTATTTGTATATGGAACATATACAACTCTGTTGTCTGAATAGAATCGGTTATTATTTATAAAACTGGCATGGACGGAAATATTTCCTCTGTGCTCTTCTTTAATATCAATTGTTTTAGGTTGGGTAGATAGTTTTTCAAAAGAAGATGAAATAATTTTATTCTTATGCTCTATTTCATACAAGTATTCCTGATTAGGTATAGAACCGCTGATAATATAATTATACTTTTCACCTGGCTCCTTAGAATTATCATCACTATAAAACCAAGATGGTGTTACGACAGGAGGTTTTGTTGAAGAACTTTTGAAATATGTAAAGTAATGAAACGCTTTAACTTCCTCATTGTTTTTATCAATACAATTCGCTTCAATCATGAATTCTCCTGAGGACTGTTTTTCCAGAACTTTTTCTAGTGAATATTTATCTTTCTCTTTTGTGTCAAAACTGCCTGTATGGATTAATTCCTTCTCCCACTTAAACTTATTTAACTCATCGGCATACAAATCGCCTGCAAATGTTTTATAATATTCATCTTTTGATAAACTGTGTCTGTCCGGTTGCTTCCAAAGCCTATTCCTAAAAACAATTTCTGGTTGCTTTAATTTATAAACGGAATAATTGCCTTTTGCTGATTCCTTCACGCCATTCAAATTGGCTGCATTGATATACAAATCTGATTCTTTTGCATTCGCAATAATCTCTTTTGTACTCAGTGATAATTCTAAAGACTTATTTCCAACAACAATGCCTGTTGAACAGCTATGCGTTTCCCCATTGCTATCAGTAACATCTGCTAAAACATTATAATAATAATTTACGTTTTTGTTGCTAATTTCGGTTTCATCCGGTAATGCTTTAAATTTTATTATGAATGCACCTGTATCATTGCTATTTACTATTCCATTTGCAATTTCAGTCTGATTATTTCCGCCGTAATATGATCTGTACCACCACCACCAATAAGGATACCTAACTTGTCTAACAACTCTGTAAGTTATTTTTGCATCGTCTAGAAAATTACCGGCAAAGGCTTTTGCTACACCTGTAACACTAACTGTATCCATTAATCGGTAAGAGCCGGCAACCGGTTTAAAGCTTGCTTCGAATTTTGGCCGTTTGTATTCTTCTACATTAAAATAAATGGTTCCGTGACCATCGCTAATATGCATTTGGCCATTTAATAATCCCTGTGGTGCAACAAAAGACCCGTTAATTGAACCATACTCATTAGTAGTTAAACTTAATGAGCTTACTTTTTGATAATTCACATCATAAAAAGTAACAGTTACCGGATAATTCGCTTTTATGTGTGGTGATTCTTCGTTTTTTCTTTCCAAAACAATTCCCTTAAAGTAAACCGTTTGACCCGGTCTATAAATTTTTCTGTCTGTAAAAAAATGTGTTTGAACCGAAGTATAATCTTCTTTATATGGCTTATATAAATAATATGAGTTGTTATTAAAATAATGATCGTCGCCATTTATAAGTTCCAAATAAAAGTTGTTCATTTCCTTGTCGGTTGAATAAGATAGTTGAACCAATCCATTCACATCAGATTTGAGTTTTGGTCCTTTCGTAAATTTGTAATCTCTTATTTTATAATCATACTTTTCATGCCACACTTGCACATCCACATTTGGCAAACGCTTCCCTGAAAAACGGTCCATTATATAAACATCGTACTTGTCACCTTCAGGATAACGCTTTTCAAGTGTAGCGAGATTTGAACTGATACATTGTGCGTACGCAGTTATATTATTATTAAATTCAAAATCTTCATTAAGAGAAGCCAAAATAATATAGTAACCTGCAGGTAAATCAGGAACTTTAATTTCAGTATTATGCGTTTGATAGTCATTATCATCTTCTATTGATTGCGTAAATGTCTTCGAAACAGGAAGTTTATTTAATGCGTTATAAAGTTTTTCTCCCCATTTATCTCGGTAAATTCTTTTTAGCTCGTGGTGCGTTGTTTTAACTATTTTAAAATAAATCTTGTTGATGTTTTTTGATGTTACCAATGCTCTAAAAGGACTGTTAGGCTTATTAACCTGTTCAATTGTAAGATTGAGGCTTTTTGCTTTAGCATTTGAAATCAAATTAGCACACTGTTTGGCTCCATAAGATTTTGGGAATTGCTTTGTTCCTTCCTCGGCCATAGATATTGCATTAGTCACGTCCCATTTATATTCGTCTGATTCTAATGGATTGTACTTATTAGCTCTTTGTATAAACTGATTTGCCAACAAATAATTTACTTCCGAAATCCTTTCATAATCTTTGTGCTGCGATGTCAGTTTAACAAGTGCGTTTTTAAACAGGGTGTCTTTATTAGAAAGTGTTGAATTGCTATGAACGTAATTAATTCTCCATAAATCTGCATCAAACAATGCGTTTTCATCCTTATCCTTTAGATGTATTGCTATTATTTGGCGAATTGTTTCAAAAGCAAAATACTTTGTTTCTAAGCTGTCTGAATTATTCTCTGATTTAATTTGTACAAATTTCCCTGCATCATCAAAAAACTCAGCTGAGTTTAAAACGAATCTTGCTGCAGGTCTTTGAACATCAGGCTCTGTATTTGCGAAAAATTCGAGCGCACGAAATGCCAAAAAATCATATAATGTTGGTCGCCAAGAACGACATTCGGATGTTCCCTTATTCAGAACTATGTCGTATGTGTCTATTTTAATTTCGGAAAGTTTTTCATTTTCAAGCAGGCTCTCCTTATAATTTTTTATTGTTCTATATGTTATGGTTTTTAAATCCCAAGTTGCGATATCATCATTTGAAAAGCTAATGGTTTGCGTTCTGTTATAAAACCGCCAGCGATTGTTATTAAAATATTGCCAATATGCATCGGCAAGCAAACTTTGCAAGACATTCTTAACAGGAAAATTACTTCCTACAACATCCTTTTCCAATTCATTTATGTTCTTTTCCAAAGAAAATTCTTCTTTGTACTGCTTAAACTTCATTCTGTGAATTACCGCTTTTACAAACTGTGGGCCATTATTTTCAGTTTTAGCCTTTTGATAAATTACTTCTACAACATCTAACGCGCTGGCAGAAAGCCCCTTTCTTGTGCAACTGTCCACTCTTTTCCACAATTTGTCGTAGGATTCAGAAGGCTGGGCATTGACAGATTTACCGCTGATTATCAAGCCGTTCCATAACGGTAAGGTAAAAACGATTCCCGCAATAAAAACTAAAACCAGGCTAATTGTAACTTTCCTCATAAAACTAATTTATAATTATGATGCCTAAAGTTACGTTTTCCATAAAGAGATTTATTTTAAAAAAACAATAAATAATCCGAAATTAGGGGTTCATTAAGTAATATGGATGCAGTTTTAGAGATATTAAAGATAATTTTACCTGCTACAGCGGTGTTTGTGGCAGTTTATTTTGTTGTGAAAAGTTTTTTGACAAACGAACAGAAAAGAAGAGAGTTCGAACTGCGAAAAGAGACACAAAACACTATTTTACCGTTAAAAATTCAGGCTCATGAAAGATTGGTAATTTTCTTAGAAAGAATTCATCCAAGTAGTATCGTTGTGAGAGTTAATAAGAAAAACATGACCGTTTATCAGCTGCAAATGGAATTGATACGTGCGATTAAAACCGAATACGAACATAATTTATCGCAGCAGATACATGTTAGCAGTGGTGCATGGCAAATGGTTAAAAATGCAAAGGAAGAACTATTGAAAATCATCAATGTTTCTGCTTCCAAATTATCACCTGAAGCGCCCAGTAGTGAATTGGCAATGGCCGTTTTAAATGTTGCAGCCGGGTTAGATAAGAAATTTCCAAGCGAAATCGCTTTAGAATATATTAAAAAAGAAATCTCAAGGCACTTCTAAGAAATGGCTGACTTATTTACGGATTTTGAGAAAGTTTCTCCAGAAACCTGGAATGCAAAAATTATTAAGGATTTAAAAGGCGTTCCTTATGAAAGTTTAATTTTTACTGATGAAGCCGGTAATATCATTAAACCATTTTACACGAAAGAAGATTTCAGTGAAGCATCCACTTCACTTCCTTCAAATGCAGGTTGGGATGCGTGCGTAACAATTAAGGTTGAGGATGAGAAAAAATCAAACAATGAAGCATTAGAAGCATTAAAATTGGGAGCTAGTGGATTAATTTTCCAAATTGATAAGAAAATTAATTTATCCATTTTATTAAAGGATATTTCTGTTGAGAATATTTACTGTGAGTTTTCGCTTACAAATGATTCTCTTGCTTTGGCTAATGAATTAGCAAAATATGAGGGTAAGAAAAATGCATTTGACAACAAATACAAAACTCATGTAAACATCGATCCTATTTATTTATTTGAAAAATATGGAGAGTGGCACACAAATAAAGAAAGTGACTTTGAAGTTATAAAAGAGAGAAACCATTTATCCGTTAATGCTTCATTGTACCATGAAGCCGGCGCTAACTATATTCACGAAATCAGTTATTGTTTGGCTCATTTAAATGAATACCTAAATTATTTGTCGCCATCTGAGTTGAAAAAACTGCAATATTTACACTTAACATTAAATATTTCCTCGGCGTTTTTCACGGAAATAATAAAAATTAGCGCTATTAGAGAATTATGCCGTTTCCTAACCAGTCAATATAATATTGATTTGCCGATACATTTACATATTAATACTGCCTTGATTAATAAATCTAATTTGGATTCATATAACAATCTCCTTAGAAGCACAACGGAAGCAATGAGTGCTATAATTGGCAATGCTGATAGTTTGTGTATATGTCCTTTTAATGTACCATTCGAAACATCTGATAATTTTTCTAACAGAATGGCCATTAATCAACATCATATATTGAAACATGAATCATATTTAGACAAAACAACCAATATTTCCTCCGGCAGTTACTTTATTGAAACCAAAATAAAAGAAACTTGTGAAAAAGCCTGGAATGAGTTTAAGGAAATTGAAAAAAAAGGCGGCTTAATTGAGTTGTTAAAAAATAATTTTATTCAAAGAGAAATTGAGAACGACTTTAGTATGTTTATTGAAAGTCTAAACAAGAAAGAAAGAATTATCATTGGGGTTAACCAGTACATTAATTCGAATGACAAGCCTCTAAAAAAATACATAGAAACCAAAGAAGTCAAAGGAAAAGAAATTGAAAAATTATATCAAAGGATTTATGTTAATCACATTAGTGCGTAAAAAACTCTTTTTCTGAAACCTCTTTGTAGCCTTGCTTCGGTAGATTTTCTAAAACAAAATTACTATCCTTACTTAGTTTAATAACTTTTTCGTTCTCATAAAATGCGCATTCTTTTGAGAATGCACCAAATAGTTTTGCCTCTTTTAATTCATTAATATATTGAAAATCATTTCCACACATAATGTTTACCCTGGTGATTTTCCTCGGCAAGTTCTCCAAAACAACTTCATGACTATCTTCGATAAACACACTTCTGATAAAACCATTCTCTGCAAAAAGCAAAACCAAAACATCTTTGTTAGTATTATTTTTCAGTTGCCAAGTGCAATTAGCAATAGTATCAAACTTTGGTCCGCCATAGTATGTTTCAAATGGCCTGTCACTAGTCAATACCGCCTTGTCCTTCTCAATAACTTTCTTCTGCGCTATAGGTTTCTTTTCTTCATATTTAACCACTTCGTATTGTGGCTTGCTTGTCCATGTATTTAAAATTAACATCAATAACAGTACTGTGAGTGGTGTAGCAATTAATATGTTTTTAAACTCATTATACGGCTTCTTACTTGTATCAACATCACTGTATTTTGCCCTCTCCGTATTATAATACTTAGCGTAATTCTCTTGGTAGTACTTTCTTCTCTTAATCTCGTTTTCTTCAAAAGTCCATTCTTTCTTTACCTTAGGATTTTTATTGGGTT
Source organism: Bacteroidia bacterium (assembly GCA_050186555.1). Taxonomy (GTDB): domain Bacteria; phylum Bacteroidota; class Bacteroidia; order B-17B0; family Aurantibacillaceae; genus Aurantibacillus. The sequence continues at coordinate 3,494 of JBFWYJ010000012.1, read as the reverse complement.
GATTACTAGCAATAGGCTTATTTACCGTGTATTTTAGCTTATAATCGAACGTAGATTTTAAATTTGGATTAGTTAGCACTTCATAAGCCCTTAAGATTACCTTAAACTTCTCCTGGCCGTTTGGATTAATATCAGGGTGGTATTTTTTTGCGAGATTTCTAAAAGCAGATTTAATTTCCGAATCACTAGCGAAATCTTTTAACCCTAATATTTGATAATAATTAACCAATTAAAAACCAATTCCGAAATTTATAGATAAATGAGTAGAATTAATATATACAGAGGAAGCTGAATAATTCGAATCAAAATGATAATGTGAAAACCCATATCTATACAAAATTTCAATGTAATACGACATACTACTATGTTTGGTAATGTTAGATTGAATACCTAATGCCAAACCAACAGAAGCGTTAATTTTTTTATAGATAACAGGATTTCTAAATTTTAAATCTACATGGTTATTCACCAATTCTGTTCCATCAAAATCAATACTGGTTCTGGAACTTGTTATATACCTCAAGTGATAAAGTACAGAAATATAAGGCGTAAACAAACTGTTGGAAGTTGATTTAAAAGTAAACTTCATTTGCAATGGAACAGCAATTTCAGAGAAACTCAATCTGTATAAATAAGCAAATTCGCCATCGTAAAGTTGTAATGTGTCTTGGCTAAAATAATAAGATTTGTAATTAAGCCTGTGTAAACTTGCCTCCAATCCTGTTGAGAAGAACACTTTATTTGATCTGTCCATGCTCCATTCTTTCTTTACAAAACCATTAAAGCCAATTTTTGCAGTAGGGGCAGTTGCATGCTTGCTTTTTAGTGAATAAAAACCCATAGCCGGACCTACACCAATTCTAAGAAACTTATCTCTACTATTATAAGCCGGTAAAAAAGGCGTGTCTGCCAATGAAAAAAATTGGCCTAAACATAAAGCCAGACTAATTGGCCATTTATGAAAAAAAAACCTCACTATGACTTTCTAACTGAAATTGTAGAACTGGCCTGATAAGCAGGCATTATTGTTAAATCATTAATGTTAACATGAGAAGGCCTGGTTGCCATCCAAAAAACAGTTTCAGCTATATCCTTCGCTGTTAAAGGTTGAATGCCCTCATACACTTTCTTAGCACGCTCCTCGTCTCCATCAAATCTTACAATACTAAACTCTGTTTCAACCATTCCGGGATTTACAGAAGAAACCATAATACCATCCTGAACTAAGTCCATTCTCATTCCTCTGGTTAATGCGTCAAGAGCATGCTTAGTTGCACAATAAACGTTGCCATTAGGATAAACTTCCTTTCCTGCAATAGAACCAATATTTATTATATGACCTTTTTTGTTTTTAATCATTATCTGTGATACAGCTTTAGTCATATATAAAACACCTTTGATATTAGTGTCAATCATTCTTTCCCAATGATCTAAATTTCCATTTTGAATAGTTGCCAAACCAGCTGCTAAGCCGGCATTATTAACCAGAACATCTATAGACTCAAAGTCTTTTGGGATTGAGTTAATTGCTATCTCAACCTCAGAATTTGAGCGAACATCAAATGAAAGTGTTAGAACTCTAATACCATTTTTACTCTCCAATTCTGATTTCAATTTTTCCAATCTTTCCTTTCGTCGACCGGTAATAATCAAATCGTATTTGTTTTCAGCAAATTTTCTTGCTATTGCTTCTCCAATTCCGGCAGTTGCCCCAGTTATTAATACAATCATTTTACTTATTTAGTTTACTGTGTCTATATCCGTATAAGAAATATATTATTAATCCAATGCCTAACCATACAACAAAATATAACCAATTTTTATACCCCAGCTGGGAAAGCATGTAGAAGCAACATAATAAACCTAATGATGGGATTAACGAGAAATCAAATGAAAATGCCAAGTAGGATAAAACTAAAAAACCAACCACAAATGTGTAAGTAGGCAATTTCATCAAAAAAGCATTAAAAGATTCCCATTTTAAAAAGTAAAAAGTATCATCTTTATAAACTGTAAATGCTAATACAAGAAACAAAACAAACATGAAGGGAATTATATATTTGGCGTTAATATAAGGTGCTTTAAATTTTGGTTGATAATGCTGTTTATGTTCAGCCCTTAACTTCAAAACTCCGGCACAGACAAGCACAAAAGCAAAAAGCGTTCCTGCAGAACAAATGTCTGTAACCATGTCAATGTCAACAAACAAAATTGGTATGGCAACCATCAATCCGGTTATTGCAGTTGAAAAAGATGGCGTTTTGAATTTTGGATGAACTTTAGAAAATGGTTTTGGTAATAACCCATCTCTGCTCATCGACATCCATATTCTAGGTTGACCTAATTGAAAAACCAACATTACACTTGCCATTGCAACTACAGCACTAACAGCAATTATACCAGATAGCCAATGTAAGTCTTTTACCTTTTCAAAAACAAATGCCAAAGGATCAGCTACTTTTAATTCTGAATAATGAACCATTCCCGTAATAACTAATGCAATAGCAACATACAAAACGGTACAAATAATAATTGAATATAAAATTCCTCTTGGCAAATCACGTTGTGGGTTTTTACATTCTTCAGCAGTTGTAGAAATTGCATCAAAGCCTATGTATGCAAAAAATACTGCGCTAATACCGCTTAATAATCCTCCAATTCCGTTGGGCATAAAAGGGTCCCAATTTTCTGTGTTAACGTAAAATGCCCCAACAATTATTACAGTAAGCACTACAGCTAATTTTATCAAAACCATAATATTTGAAGCATTTCGACTTTCTTTTATCCCCCTAAAAACAAGTGCAGTGATTAATAAATTAATTACTAATGCCGGGGCATCAAAAATCAATTTGAAACCAGCAATATCCGGCGCAGAACCATAAGCCAAAAACCCTTCAACCAAATGCGCATGCTCTGAAGAACTTTGAATTTCCGGAAGCGTCATTCCGCTTGAAAGCAAAGTATAAACTTGCTCATAATTAGCTTTGGCTGTAAAATAATCCAAACAAAGCCATTCATTTATTCGATAATTCGAGACATTAGAGACCAATGAAGTAAAGTAATCGCTCCAAGAAATTGCAACAGTAACATTTCCAATTGCATATTCCATGATTAAAGCCCAACCGATAATCCATGCGAATAATTCTCCAAAAGCGACATAACTGTAAGTATATGCGCTGCCGCTAACCGGAATTAAAGAAGCAAATTCTGCGTAAGCGAATGCGGCAAATCCACAAGCAAGAGCGGTAAAAATAAATAGGAAAATTACGCCGGGACCTCCTTCTGCACTTGCCTTTCCAATAGTTGAAAATATTCCTGCTCCAATAATTGCCGCAATACCAAAAGCAGTCAAGTCCTTAACACCAAGGTGCTTTGCTAATGTTTCGCCATGTGAACCATCTGAAGCAGATTTTAAAACCTGCTCAATAGATTTTTTTCTAAATACGCCCATAAAAAGCTAAAGATACTGAATTTAACAAACTAATTATTTTTCA
>JBFWYJ010000011.1:0-19631 GCA_050186555.1 Bacteroidia bacterium | reverse complement strand
TACGTTATTCATTAAATTCAATTCTAGATAAGTTGAAAGTAAAGTAATTGGATGATTTCTGAAATAATTTATAGTGGCCTTCACACCAACGTTAGTAGCAAATGTGCTGTCTTTTATTTTATCATTGTAAGCTTGTTTGTCTCTTCTTTCTTTATAGAATAATTTAAAGTATACATTCGTAGTATCCGTACTGGAGATTGAACCTTCCCATTCCCAAAATTGGTAGCTATTGGATAACAATTCCTTCAGGCTGTCGTCAATGAAAATGTTGTTTTCAAAAACATCCGAATAGCTTAATTTTATCTTTCCTAAAGACTGTTCAAACAGTCCTGCATGCCTGTAAAACCTTGTCCTGAAATTTTTTTCTGTTGTGTTAAGCAAACTGCCTTTATAATGAGCATTTAGATTAGAAAGTTTTACCCCTGTATTTACTTGGTGTTTTATTCCCTCATAATTTTCGCCCTCAATAAATGTATTAAAATCATAAATCCCATAGAGTTTATTCCCTCTTAATATTCCTAAATTGAATTGACCAATATGCTGGTCGTTATTTATTATACCATTTAAATTCCTATTCCAATCTCTGTCAAATTCTGCCGATCTGAAACGCTCAATTTGCTGAAAATTCTTTTGAACGAATTCATAATTCAAATTATAAATCATTGATGTGCCAATTGAATCGTTGTTTAATTTTTTACTATTTAAACTTTTTATTTTTACACCCGAACCTTCATCATTTCCTTTGTCTGCGCTACTAAAAGTATTAATGTTGTTTTTTGTATAAACGCCTTCAATCGACAAAGTATTACTCGGCGTAAACGAGTAGTTAACGCCTGCTGTTAGCATTTGATTTTGCTTTGGTGTCACAATTTGAATAACCGGCTCATACGAACCTTGCAAAATGCCATTTACTGGGGCAACCCATTCATAAACTCTTCCGTTAGCTGATGATGCTTTTTGTTTATAATAACCGTTGTTGTTACCTACGTAGGAAAATCTCACAGTATATGTGCTGCTATCATTCGTTTCAGAATGAACATAGATTTCATTATAATTAATCGAATTAACAACTGTATCTCGCTTGTTGTACAACACATCATTTGTATTAAATTCAGTCTCAACCACACCACTAATAACTGCCTTTGATAATGTGTCGCCTATGTTTGATAGTAATATTTTATCCGCATCAGACAAACTTTGTTGTAAGGATCTGTTTTTGTTGTCTTGTTCACTGTAAAAATTGACATAAGCACTAGCTCTCTTCCATTGAATTTCTTCTCCGGCATGAAATAGCGAACGTGAATAATTTCTTTCAGCATATTGAAATTCTGCAACAATTCTTTTATCTTTTGTAATAAGCTGTTTAGCGGTAAATGTTACTTCTCCTGTGTTGTAGTCTATTATATAATCATTCTCTTGTCCTCTTTTTAATATTAAACCGTCAATATAAATTCTTTCTGTTCCGCTTAGAACAATAATGAAAGGTTCATTATCTGCTCCTTTTAGGCGGTATGGTCCTTGATTGTTTTCAATCCCAAAGAAAACTTGCCGAGAAAATTTTCCTCTTGATATTGCTCCGGATGCATAAGTCCTAAATGTTACAGGTTTTTTGTTGGCAGAGTCAACATAAGTATTTGATAAGTATAAACCTTGCGCTCGTTTGAAGAAACTCATAAAATAACTATTGTTTGGTTTTGCGATTTGATAATCGCCAACAATTAGTTTTGTGGAAGTGTTTGAAAGCTGTATGAATACTTTGTCAAATTCCTGCAATTGCGCTGTTGTGCCATCAGCTTGAAAGGGAATATTGTTGTCTGTTGCCGCCATTAATAAATCAATCTCAGGAGTTAGTTTTCCGCTAATTTGAAGATTTAAATTGCTGTTAAGTACAGCATCTTGATTATTGCCAACCGAAACCCCCCTGCTGATATTTCCATTTTTTACCAAACCATCATTTTTCAAAACATTTGAAGATGAATTCTTCTTATCGTAATTAAATGAAAAAATCGGCTGATTTGAAGAGAAGTCCGAACGAATTAATTCAGGGTCCTTATGAAAATATTCTTTTTCGAAATTAAAAGGAAAAACTTTGTATGTAATTATCAAGCTATCAGGCCTCCCATTTTTAAAAACCAGATAATGATTTGCGTAATTAAGAATAGGTTTTTTTAAACTATCTGATGCATGATAAAACTCAAACGATTCACTCTTGATTTGGATGCTTAAACTATCGAGATAGATGCTGTCTGTTTGAGGATACATTTTCTTAATTCTGACAGAACCAAAAGTTTGCGCTTCAAGAATTGAAGTTGCTAAAAAGCCAATAAACACAAAGAAAATCTTCAATCGGCGCATTAAATTAAAACGGAATTAAAGTTAGTAAATTGTGTATGTAAAGCCGAGTAAAATTCTTAATTTCAGGATTTTCTGAGCAAGTGAGAATTATTACCTATAATGTAAATGGTATAAGGGCAGCTATCTCTAAAGGGTTTTTAGAATGGCTGGAGAATGTAAATCCCGATATTGTCTGTCTTCAGGAAGTAAAAGCCACTCCTGATCAATTTGGAACATTTGATTTTGAAGCGCTTGGTTACCACCATTATTGGTATCCTGCGCAAAAAAAGGGTTATAGTGGTGTGGCGATTCTTTCAAAGGAAAAGCCTAACCATGTTGAATATGGCTGTGGTAAAGAATTGTATGATGCAGAAGGACGGGTAATTCGTGCCGATTATGCAGATTTTTCGGTCATGAGTGTTTACCATCCAAGCGGCAGTAGCGGGGATGAAAGACAGGCCTTCAAGATGGAGTGGCTGGATTTTTTTAACGATTATGCTCATTCATTGCTTAAAAAACATAAAAACCTTGTTCTTAGTGGAGATTACAATATTTGTCACAGACCAATTGACATACATAATCCAATATCTAACGCTAAATCAAGCGGGTTTTTACCAGAAGAAAGGGAATGGATGGAGAAGTTTATCAATAGCGGTTTTGTTGATACATTCAGGCATTTTAATCAGGAGCCACACCAGTATACGTGGTGGAGCTATAGAGCAGGAGCGAGAAAAAAGAACCTGGGCTGGCGAATTGACTATCACATGGTTAATGAAAGCATGAGGGAAAAGTTATCCAGAGCTGTCATTTTACCCGAAGCAGTTCATAGCGACCATTGTCCTGTTTTAGTGGAAATAAGTCTCTAAAACACGCTTATAGGCAAAAGGTTAGCCTTAATCGAATAGTTTAGTTTTAAGAAAAAAAAATTAGGATTGTTACGTTAAAAAGTTAACTTTGTTGGTTGTATTACATTAAAGAAAAAGATTAATAAATCAATATGAAGAAGGTATTTTTATTGTCCGTTCTGTCTTTCAGTCTTCTTGTTAGTTCTTGTGGTGGTGATAAGAAAAATGAAAACGATAACAAGAGTGAAGTGAAAGGTGGTATCTATACCGGAGGAGTTATTAGACTTAATGAAGTGGAGAACATCAAAAGTTTAATGCCAATTGCCATTAATGATATTACCAGTTACCATGTAGCGTACCAGGTTTATGAGGGATTAGTTAAGTATAACCCTGAGGATTTAAGTATTATTCCTGCAGTTGCCAGAAGCTGGGACTTTAGTGAAGACTTGAAAAGCGTTACTTTTCACATCCGACCTAATGTAAAATTTCATGACGACCCTTGTTTTGCAGATGGAAAGGGAAGAACTGTAACGGCTGCAGATATTAAGTATTGTTTTGATAAACTTTGTTCTAAGAACCCAAATAACAATCAGTTTGATGTTACTTTCAAAGACCGTGTTGAAGGAGCAAATGATGCTTACAATGGGTCTGATGCTGGCATCAAAAATGTAAGTGGCGTTGTTGCAATGAACGATAGTACATTGATGATTAAATTGGTTAACCCTAGTCCAGGCTTCTTAAATATTTTGGCAATGCCTGGTTGCTTTATCTATCCTAAAGAAGCTGATACGAAGTATGGCAACGAGATGCGCGTGAAGACGGTTGGTACAGGGCCTTTCTTTATTGAGACTTTAAAAGAAGGAGAGGTTGTATTGATGAAGAAAAATAAGAATTACTGGAGATATGATGAGAATGGTGTTCAAATGCCATACTTAGACATTGTAAAATTTAATTTCATCAGAGAAAAGAAATCTGAGATTTTGAAGTTTAAATCCGGAGATTTAGACATGATTTACAGAATTCCCGTTGAAATGTATTCTGAAATTATGGGGAATTTGGAAGATGCTAAAAGCAATAAAAATGAGTTTATTGTATTAACCAAGCCTGCTTTAAATACAAATTTCCTTGGATTTAATGTGCAAGCCAATCCTGTTTTTGCTAAAAAAGCAGTAAGACAAGCCTTCAATTACGCGATTGACCGTCAAAAAATAGCTGACTTTACAATTCAAGGTGAAGGAACGCCGGCCGATTATGGAATTGTGCCATTTACAGACGCATTTAAAACTAAAGGATACAGATTTGATTTGGTAAAAGGATATACCTTTGATCCCGATAAAGCAAAAGCTTTGATGAAGGAAGCAGGTTATCCTGACGGCAAGGGCTTCCCTGAAATCACTTTAGAAATTAATAGCGGTGGCGGAGATAGAAACATATTAGTAGCAGAGGTTGTGCAAAGCATGCTAAAAGAAAACATTGGTGTTAAAGTAAATATTAACACTATTCCGATGGCAGAACATATAGAAAATGCCCAAACCGGTAAAGCAGATTTCTTCAGATATGGTTGGGTAGCAGATTACCCGGATCCTGAAACATTCTTAACGCTTTTCTATGGTAAGCACGTGCCGGCAGATAAAACACAGAAGTCTTATATCAACGTGTTCAGATATACAAGTTCTAAATTCGACTCGTTGTTTGCTGCAAGCATGGCAGAACCAGATCAGGCAAAAAGATTTGAGTTGTTAAGTCAGGCGGATGCTGTGATGATGGATGACGCTCCTTTTATGCCTATTTTCTATGATGAAAATACCAAGTTATTACAAGTTGGTGTTAGAAATCTTCCGGAGAATGCTATGAACTATATTGAGCTTTCTAAGACTTATATCATTCCAAAGGATAAATTAAAGTAGTAAAAAAAGCCCGATAAAATCGGGCTTTTTTATTTCTCTTCTATAAAGTTTCCATTCGGTTTTTGTAACTTAACGTCATGGCAAATGTTCATTTGATTTTAGTGGCAGGCGGCATTGGTAGTCGTATGAAAGCCAATAAACCTAAACAGCTTTTATTATTGAACAAAAAACCGGTTTTTGTTTATGCTTTAGAAAAATTCTTTAATGTTTATCCAAAAATAAATGTGGTAGTTGCTGCACACGCTGAAAGTAAAATAGAAATTCAAAAAAACATTAAAAAATATTTTAAGAATGCGAATGTAACAATTATTGAAGGTGGCCCAACTAGGTTTCATTCGGTTAAAAATGCTTTGGCTGCAATAAAAGACAAAGGAATTATTGCTGTGCACGATGCAGCGCGCCCATTAGTGTCAGGCGAAACCATTAAACGTACCTTCGAGACAGCAAAAAGGAAAGGTAATGCTATTCCCGCAATTGCTGTCTCTGAAAGTGTTCGTGTACTCAAAAATAATATCTCAAAAGCAATTGATAGAGATACGTTACGTATTATACAAACGCCACAATGTTTTGATGCCGATTTATTAAGAAAAGCATATAAAAGCGCTAAAGGTTCAAAGTTTACAGACGATGCAAGCGTGATAGAAAAACTTGGCTTAAAAATAAATTTGGTTGAAGGAAATAAAGAAAATTTAAAGATAACGGAACCTGACGATTTAATAAAAGCAGCAGCTTTACTAAAGTATGTCAAATGATGAAATAATAGATAGCATTGAATTGCAGGCTAAGCTATTGGAACTGCACAAAGAAAACCCTTTTAAGGTGAAGGCGTTTTCTAATGCCGCATTTAAATTAAATAAGTTAAGGATAGATTTTAATGCATTGAAACCAGATGAAATTAATTCAATTGATGGAGTTGGAAAAGGAATTGCAGCCTTCATCAATGAAATAATTCAATATGGTTCTGCAAAGGAACAAGACGTGCTGATAGATAAAACGCCTTCTGGTGTTATTGATATGCTGTCAATAAAAGGGTTGGGCCCTAAAAAGGTAAATGCCATTTGGAAAGAATTGGGATGTGAATCAATAGGGGAATTACTTTATGCGTGCAATGAAAATCGTTTAGCCGGTTTAAAAGGTTTTGGCACAAAAACACAGGACGCTGTTATTAAGAACATTGAGTTTTTAATGCAGAATAATCATAAGCGACACTATGCCAGTGTTGAGCAAGCTTTCGATCTCTGGAAAAAGGAATATCTTGAGGACAAAGAGGTAAGAGTAGAGCCAACCGGGGCGTTCAGAAGAAAATGCCAGGTTTTAGATGTGCTTGAAATAATTTCAAATTCTAAAATTGATACAGCTGATTTAGAGAAATTAAGCGGATTAAAAGTAAAGTGTACTTTTTCTAGTGATGAAAATTTTGCTTTTGATTGGTTTAGCACAACAGGATCGCCCGAACATTTAAACAAACTCAAAATAAAGGAAAATAAGTATAAATCGGAAAATGAAATTTATCAAAGCCTTGGACTGCAATTTATAGAACCTGAATTGAGAGAAGGGTTAAATGAAATAGATCTAGCCAAGCAAAATAAGATACCTGAATTGATTGAATTGAAAGATTTGAAAGGCTGTTTACATAATCATACGATTTATAGCGATGGTGTAAATTCTTTAAAGGAAATGGCTGATGCCTGTATAAAGATGGGGTTAGAATATTTTGGTGTTTGTGACCATTCTAAATCTGCATTTTATGCAAATGGCTTGTCTGAAGAAAGAGTTTTACAGCAGTTTGAAGAAATTGATGCGTTAAATAAATCGTACTCTGATTTTAAAATACTCAAGGGAATTGAAAGTGATATTCTAAACGACGGCTCACTCGATTATTCAAATGATATTTTAAAACAATTCGATTTTGTTGTGGCATCGGTCCACTCAAATTTGAAAATGGATGAAGAAAAAGCAACACAACGTTTAATAAAAGCAATTGAAAACCCATATACTTCCATATTGGGTCACCCTACAGGCAGATTGTTGCTTGCAAGAGAAGGTTATCCAATTAATCACAAAAAAGTAATTGATGCATGTGCTGCAAACAAAGTTCATATAGAGTTGAATGCTCATCCATACCGATTGGATATTGACTGGCGATGGATTCCTTATTGCTTAGAAAAAGGAGTAAAGGTTTCCATTAATCCTGATGCGCATATTATTGAAGGCATAGATGATATGCATTATGGTGTTTGCGTAGCAAGGAAAGGAATGCTCACCAAAGAAATGTGCCTAAACGCTTTAAGCTTAACTGAATTAGAGAAAGTATTTAAGAAGTAGTGCCAATCATTAATTCCATAGCCAGTTGGTTGATGAAAAAGAGAATGCATCAAATTGAACTCTTTATGAAATACCCGCATGAGGTACAGAATGAATGGTTTATAGATTTAGTTGATAAAGGGAGAAAAACCGCATACGGCATTCATCATAATTTTCATAATATTTTTAATTACGAGCATTTTCGCAATCAGATTCCTTTAAATGATTATGAAACATTAAAACCTTTAATTGAAAGAACCAGAAAAGGGGAGCAAAAACTTCTTTGGCCAACAGAAATAAAATGGTTTGCAAAAAGCAGCGGCACAACAGACAAAAGCAAATTTTTACCAATTAGCTGGGAACATCTAAATGATTGTCACTATCGTGGAGGACGAGATATGGTAACTTTGCATTGTATTGGTAGAGAAGATACACAGCTGTTTACAGGCAAAAATTTGGCTTTAGGTGGAAGCTTGAAAAATGATGTTTTTGGTAAGCATCAATCTGTTCATGGAGATGTGAGTGCCATCATTATTCAGAACTTGCCAATGTGGGCAGAATATTTCAGAGCGCCAAATGTTGAAATTGCTTTAATGGATGAGTGGGAAAGTAAATTACTTAGGATAACAGAGACAATGATGAATGAAAATGTCACAAGTCTTGCAGGGGTTCCTAGTTGGATGTTGGTTTTGATAAAACAAATACTAGAAAGGAAAGGAAAGAAAACATTAGGCGAGGTTTGGCCTAATTTAGAAGTATATTTTCATGGGGGAGTAAGTTTTGCTCCTTACAAAGAACAATTTAAAAAATTGCTTAATAGTTCTGAGGTCGAATACACACAAATTTATAATGCGTCTGAAGGATTTTTTGGCATTCAAGACAGACCGGGAGCAGAGGATATGTTGCTTATGCTGGATTATGGCATTTTTTATGAATTTTTAGAATTAGGAGAAACAGATACAGGTAAAATTATCCCATTAGAAGGTGTTAAAGAGGGCACCGACTATGAGGTCATTATCACAACAAACGCTGGATTATGGCGTTATCGTTTAGGTGATGTTATTCAGTTTACTTCTATCAATCCATATCGATTTATTGTGAGTGGAAGAACTAAGCAATTTATCAATGCATTTGGTGAAGAGTTAATGGTACATAACACTGATGAAGCAATTGCATTTGCTTGCTCTGAAACTAATTCAACTGTTAAGGATTATTCAGTGGCACCTGTTTATATGAGTGAAAATGCGGGCCGACATGAGTGGTTAATTGAATTTGATAAAGCACCATCGGATATTACAATATTTATCACTTGCATCGACAACTCGTTAAAAAAACAAAATAGCGATTACGAAGCTAAGCGATATAATAACTTTGTATTACATGAACCTGCAATTACCGTCATTCCTGAAAATGGATTTTATAACTGGTTAAAAGCAAATAATAAATTAGGCGGACAATTTAAAGTGCCAAGGTTAAGTAATAACAGACAAATTGTGGAAGAAATAAAAAAATTGAATGAAATTGTTGCGATATAGATTTTTATTTGTACTTGTATCTGCATTGATGTTTTCAAGTTTCATGACAAATGACCACAGGGTAATCATTGAAAAGAAACATGATTTTTTCGAAATAGACAATCTGGGAAATTTTATTTTGGTGAACCAAAATGAGCTTTTAAAATACAAACCGGATGGAACATATTTTAATCGATACAGTAATTTGAAACTTGGTCCTATTTTCAGTTTAGATGCTACTAATGGACTACGTTTGTTGGTTTATTATAAAGACTTTCAGCAAATAGTATTTCTTGACAGTCAATTATCGTCAAATTCTAGTCCTGTTTCTCTTGAAAATTTAGGATTGGAGCAAGCTGCCTTAGTATGTTCGTCTGCCAATAATGGCATCTGGGTGTATAATGCGGCAAACAATGAATTAATTCGTTTTTCTGATAATTTGAAGGAAATGATTAAGTCAGGAAACTTAAAGCAAATCTTAAGAGAAGATATTTCGCCCGATTTTATGGTAGAATCTAATGGTTTTGTTTATCTGAATGTGCCTGATAAAGGCATTTATGTTTTTGATATTTTTGGGGCTTTTATTAAGGTAATTTCCTTAAAAAATCTTTCTTCAATTAGTATACAAGAAAACCTTATTTATTCATTAAAAGGTGGCAAATTCTGTAGCTACGATTTCAAACTATTTGAAGAAAAGTGTGATTCATTAGGGGGCGAAGATGCCAAGGACGCGGCGTTCTTTAAAGGGCAGATTTTCTGGTCCAGTGGAAATCAAATAATTAATTAATCCCTCCTTTTCTTAACATAATTTCATTCCTTTTCAGCCTCCCTTTCGCTATATTTGTTAAAAGGCAAATTGGCTGTTCAAAATGACATATTATTATCCAAATTGGATGAGTTTATCAGGAAGTATTACAAGAACCAACTTCTAAAAGGCGCCATTTATTCAACCGGAATATGGTTAACCGCTTTTCTTTCTTTAGTGGTGTTAAATTACTTCGGCAATTTTGAGTCCAATATCCGAACTGTTTTATTTTTCGTTTTTCTTGGATTGACACTTGCAGTGGTTTCTTATTACATTGTTATTCCTCTTTTGAGAATGTATAAAATTGGTAAGGTTATTTCTTATGAAGAATCAGCCTCAATTATCGGAAAACATTTTTCTAATGTTCAAGACAAGCTTTTAAACGCGCTTCAATTAAGAAAAAGTGAAGGCATGATTTTGTCTAATGAATTATTGTTAGCAGGTATAGAACAAAAAATGGCAGAACTCAAGCCCGTTCCATTTAATGCCGCTATTGATATTAGAGAAAACTTAAAATACCTGAAATATGTTGGCCCGGTTTTATTCTTGTTTTTAACTACGTATATCATTTGGCCACATATTATTAATAAAGGAACAGAACGTTTAGTTAATTATCAGGCATACTATGCCAAAGAATTGCCATTTCAATTTGTTATCGAAGACCAAAAATTAATTGCTTTACAAACACAGGATTTCGATTTGAATTTAAAAATTGAAGGCTCTGAAATTCCAAATGAGGTTTTTATCAGCATCAATGACATTGAGTATAAATTAGAGAAGTTGGATAAAATCCATTTCTCTTATAAATTCAAGAACCTTCAAACAAATACCAATTTTAAGTTTAATGCATCAGGTGTTGAATCTCAATTGTATGAATTGAAAGTATTGCCCAAGCCAAGTATTATTAAATTAGAAGCCCAATTAATATTCCCGACTTATCTTAACAGACCAAATACAGTTGTTTCTAACGCATCTGATTTACAGATTCCCCAAGGAACAATAATTAATTGGCATTTCAATACTGAGAATACCGAAGTTTTGGCCTTGCGTTTTTCAGATACAACAGTCAGATTGAATCCAGAGGCAGGAGAAAACTTTAGTTTTAAAAGACGCTTTCTACAATCTAACAGTTACCAATTAATAGCATCAAATAGCAGTGTAAAGAACGGAATTGATTCAGCCGCTTATCAGTTGATGGTATTACCGGATCAGTATCCTCAAATCACGTTAAATCAAAACACTGATTCTTTATCTCCTTCCAATATTTACTTAGGCGGAACAATTTCTGATGATTATGGATTTAGAAACATGAATTTCATCTGTAATATTTATACAACGGATAGTTTAAAGCAAGCCAAAACGGAAACAATTATTAAACCAATCTCTATAGAAAAAGACAAACCATCACAGACTTATTTCTACCCTTTAAACACTGCTGAATTTCAGTTAAAGCCGGGCGATAAATTGGAGTATTATTTTGAGGTATACGATAATGACGGAGTCAATGGTTCGAAATCTACACGTTCAAACATCAATACCATTAAGGCGCCTGATAAGTCTGAAATAAGCGAGAACATTTCTAAAAATAACCAGGAGATTAAGAAGGATTTGGAAGAGAGCATTAAAAAAGCAAAGCAGTTGCAAAAAGATGTGGATGAACTTTCAAAAAAATTAAATGATAAAAATACTGTTGATTACAACGAAAAGAAAAAACTTGAAGACATATTAAAAAAGCAACAAAACTTAAAAGATAAAATCAACCAAATTAAACAAGAAAACAAGCAGAACAATGAAATGCAAAACCAGTTTTCTGAACAAGACCAGTCTATATTAGAAAAGCAAGAGGAGTTGGAGAAATTATTTGATGAAGTGATGACGCCTGAGATGAAAAAACTGTTTGATGAATTGCAAAAGATGATGGATAAGTTAAATAAGAATCAACTTCAGGAGAAGTTGGAAGAGATTAAATTATCCAACAAAGATTTAGAAAAGGAACTCGACAGAAATCTAGAGCTATTCAAGCAGTTAGAAGTGCAACAGAAAATGAATGAGGCTTTAGAAAAACTGGAAGAATTAAAAAATAAGCAAGAGGAGTTGCAAAAGGAAACCGAAAATTCAACTAAAAAGGATGACCCTTCAAAGCTAAATGAGAAGCAGAATGATATTTCAAAAGAATTTGATCAATTGAAGAAAGACTTAAAAGAATTGGAAAAAAAGAACAATGCCCTAGAAGAGCCAAGCCAAATGCCTAAGACTGACGAAAAGCAAAATGAAATTTCTAATGAAATGAAAAAGAGCTCTGAGTCTTTAGACAATAATAAAAAGAACGATGCTGCAAAATCGCAAAAAGAAGCTGCAAAGAAAATGGAAGAGATGATGGAGGAAATGGATGCGGCAATGCAATCAAATGAGAGTCAGCAAGACGGAGAAAACTTAGAGGCAATCAGGCAAATTCTCGAAAATTTATTGAATTTATCCTTCGGTCAGGAAGATTTAATGGGGCAATTAAAAGAAACAAAGATTGATAATCCAAAATATTTAGGCATTCCTCAGCAGCAAAAGAAATTAAAGGACGACAGTAAAATTATTGAAGATAGTTTATTAGCACTTAGTAAGAGAACACCACAAATTAGCAGTATAGTTAATCGTGAGATAAGTGCCATTAATGATAACATGAAAAAAACCATCAAATTATTATCGGATAGAAACACATCAGAAAGCCAGATGCGTATGCAAAGCAGCATGACCTCCATTAATAATTTGGCTCTCTTGCTAAATGAAGCATTAGAACAAATGCAAAATCAGATGAAAAGCAAAAAGTCAGGTAAGAGTGGCAGCTGCAAAAAACCGGGCTCAGGTAAGGGTAATTCTCCATCCAACAAGCCAAGCATTCCTAATATGAGAAAAATGCAGGAGCAGTTGAATAAGCAGCTTCAAGACCTTAAAAAAGCTTTGGAACAAGGACAAAAACCGGGAGATAAGCCAGGAGAGAAACCAGGAAAGAAGCCTGGAGAAAAACCCGGGCAAGGAATGGGAGGAAAGCAAGGGAAATCAGGCCTTGGTATGCCCGGAAGTAGTGAGCAATTTGCTAAAATGGCAGCTCAGCAGGAGGCTATTAGAAGGCAATTGCAACAGTTAATGGATAAAATGAAACAAGGAGGGGCTAATCCTGGCGGCGACATGTTAGATTTAATGGAACAAACTGAAAAAGAATTAGTTAACAAGCATATTAGTCAGGATATGATCAAGCGCCAAAATGATATTTTAACAAAATTGTTGGAAAGTGAGAAGGCAGAACGCGAAAGGGAATGGGATGAAAAAAGGAAAAGTAAGGAGGCAAAAGACTATAATTTAAGTAACCCTAGCCAATTTTTAGAGTATAAGAGGTTAAAAGAAAAAGAATTGGAATTGATAAATACGTTTCCGCCTAATTTAACGCCATTTTATAAGGACAGAGTGAACCAGTATTTTAACAACATTAATAAACAATGATTTTGACTAAAGGAGAGAAATTAACCATTGCTTCAAATTTCCAAAATTTAAATTTGGTTGAACGGGTTATTGATGATGTATGTGAACAGTTTAAAGTGAATGAAGATCGCTATGGTAATATTTTGATTGCGGTAACTGAAGCAGTAAATAATGCCATACAACATGGCAACGCTAACAATCCGGAGAAATTGGTTACCATTGACTATGAAGTGGATCCAACCTGTATTACTTTCTTTGTGAGTGATGAAGGAAGAGGGTTTAATTATAATGAATTACCTGACCCTACCGCTCCGGAAAACATAGAAAAATTAAATGGACGCGGCATATTCTTAATGAGAAATTTGTCAGATGAACTTCAATTTGAAAATGAAGGCACGCGTGTTCAATTAAAGTTTAACCTGAATTAATCAGGTTCAAATGCCCCCAATAAACTACCTTAAAATAATTTTTAAAAGCAAATTGAAGTATTTGTTACTTACTCTTTTTTGCAGCTTTTCTGTTTATATATCCGGACAAAATCAGGATGCTGCGTTGGCGGTTCAATATTATGATAAAGGAGAATATGAAAAGGCAGAAGTGTTGCTTAAAGATTTATACAAGAATAACGAAGAAATTTGGTTCCAATATTATTATAACACTTTGCTTGAATTAAAAGAGTATGACAGGGCAGAGAAAGTAACAAAGAAGCAAATTAAGAGCCATAAAAATGATTTTTCTTTCTACGTATTGCTTGGAAAAGTATACGCTCTTACTAATAATAAGAAAAAAGAAAACGAAACTTACGAGAAGGCAATAGACAAAATTCCGCCTGCTCATGTCTATATTAATAATCTTGCACAGGCATTCATGACGGAAAAACTTTATGATTTAGCGTTGTCAGTTTACGACAAGGGCGCTAAAGCTAATCCGGATTATCCCTATTTTTATGAGAAGGCAGAAGTATACAAAGCGAAGAATGATTTATCAGCAATGATTAATGCGTATTTAGATGCAATTGAGTTTCGTTCACCTGAACTTTATACTGCACAATCTCACCTTCAGAATTCTTTAGGATATAGCGATGAAGGTTCCGGATTGTATAATCCAATACTCAAACAAGAGCTACAAAAACGAATTCAGAAGAGTCCGGATAATACTATTTTTTCGGAGTTCCTGATTTTTATTTTAAAGCAACAGAAAGATTTTAATGGCGCGTTTATTCAATCACGAGCACTTGATAAAAGAAATAACGAAGATGGTAGCAGAATTTACGATCTTGCTAAGCTTTGTGTCTCAAATAAAGAATGGGAAACAGCCTTACGATGTTATGAGTACTTAGTAGATAAATCAAATTCATTTTATTCTGAAACAGCCGGTATCGAAATCTTAGATGTCGAGTTTCAAATGATTTCGGAAAACCCTAACGTTCAAAAGGAAAAATTGATTGCATTGGAAACGAAGTATAACAAAGCTTATGACAAGTATAGCGCAACAAGCATTCAACTCATTATAATTCCGAATTTTGCAAGATTACTGGCATTTTACTTAGATAAAACAGAGTATGCCATTACAATTTTAGATGAGGCTATTAAAAATCCCGGAACAAAACCATTGGATAACGCAGCAATGAAAATGTTGCAGGGTGATATTTACATGTTGATAGGGCAAATTTGGGACGCGTCATTATTATATTCTCAAGTAGAAAAAGATTTTAAACATGAGTCAATTGGCCATGAAGCTAAATTTAAAAATGCTAAACTTAGTTTTTATGCAGGAGATTTTAAATGGGCAAAAGCCCAGTGCGATGTGCTCAAGGGAGCAACGTCGAAGTTAATTGCAAATGATGCTTTGGATTTATCTTTAGTAATAACTGACGCCATAGGTGTTGATACAAATGATGCGCCATTGAAAAAATTTGCAGCCGCAGATTTGTTAATCATGCAACATAAATTCGAAGAAGCAATGGTTGAGTTGGACAGCATCAATACTCTTTTTCACAACCATACTTTGGGTGATGATATCTATTACAAAAAGGCACAATTGTATATCAAGAAAGCTAAGTATGAGTTAGCGGCAGAAATGTATAAGAAGATTATAGAGTTTTATCCAACCGAATTGTATGGTGATGATGCGCAATATAAACTGGCTGAACTTTACGAAACCAAATTAAACAACAAAGAAACTGCAAAAAAAGAGTACGAGAATTTAATTACCAATTATCCCGGAAGTATTTACGTGGTGGATGCAAGAAAGAAATACAGAATTTTAAGGGGAGAACAAATCAATAATTAGTAGATTTATAGTCTAATGACGATTGCAATTTACGCCAGGTCAACCAATGATAATTTGCCTATTTATGTAGAGCAATTATTGGATATTACTAGACCGGAAAAGGTTGATGTGCTAATTTATAAACCATATTACGATTTCCTCATCAAGGAATATGGATTTAATAAAGAACTTCCCGTTTTTTCTAATTCGGAAGAACTAATTTCGAAGGCTGATTATGTTTTATCACTCGGAGGTGACGGCACTTTGTTGGAAACAAAGAGCTTTATCAGAAAATCAGGTATCCCTGTATTAGGCGTAAATACTGGTCGACTTGGTTTTTTAGCTAATGTCAATAAAAATGATTTGCAAAGAGCGGTTGGATTATTGTTGAGTGAAAAGTTCACTCTCGACAAAAGAGAGTTGTTAGAAGTGCATGGCTGTGATGAAACCTTTGGAGAAGTGAACTTTGCATTAAATGATTTTACGATTCATAAGCAGGAAAGCGGTTCCATGATTAATATTGATACGTACATCGATGGGGAGTTTCTGAATTCATATTATTCTGACGGATTAATTACAGCTACGCCAACAGGCTCAACAGCATATTCCTTAAGTGGCGGCGGACCAATATTAATGCCGGATTGCGATAATTTTATTATTACACCTATAGCACCACACAATTTAAATGTTAGACCAATATTAATTTCAAATGATAAAGTAATTACATATAAATTGAGCGGTAGAAGTGAGAGATTTTATGTAACACTTGATTCTGTTACAGGCTCCGTTGGTGCCTATCATGAGATAAAAATAAAATTGGCCGACTTTAAGTTTAATTTGGTGAATTTAGAAGGACATCATTTTTTTGAAACTCTTCGCAATAAATTGTATTGGGGTATTGACAAACGCCGATAGGCAATAAAACATCAATTTTATCGTTTTATAATTTCCGTGAAAAGGACAATTACATATTTACTGCTTTTTTTGACCATACAGCCAATTCTCGCTCAGACAACAAAAAGAAACTTTAAGCAACGAGAACTTGGTATTCTTCTGGGAGGTTCATACTATATCGGCGATTTAAATAATTGGAAACATTTTATTTATTCTAAACCGGCAGCAGGAATTTTCTTTAGGTACACAACAAATTACCGTTACGCTTTTCGTTTTGGCTTTAATTACGGTGGATTGTATGGAGATGACAGTAAAAGCAAAGAACCTGATCAGCTTTTAAGGAATACCAATTTTAGAACGCAACTTTATGAGCTAAATGCTATAGCAGAGTTTAATTTTGTGGAGTATAGAATTGGACACAAGAAGCATTATTTCTCTATGTTTATTTTTGCCGGCTTAGCCGGGTTCTACATTAACCCTGAAGGCAATATTGGCGGAGGATGGGAGAAATTGCAACCTCTAAGAACAGAAGGTCAAAACAGAGGATATTCAAATTACCAATTCAGTATTCCATTTGGCATCGGCGTTAAATACAACCTTACCGATAAAATAGGATTAGGCTTTGAATGGGGACCAAGAAAAACGTTTACAGATTACATTGACGACGTTTCGGGCTTGTATCCTGATCCTTCTTCAACGACTGGTGGAGGTTTAGCCTATGCTTATAGACTAAAAGATGATTATGCGCTAGCTGGAACTATGCGTGGAAACCCAAGAACAAAGGATTGGTATTTCTATTATGGGCTTACAATCAATATCAAGTTAAGAGACCCTGCAGAGGTTTGCTATGGAGTTGGTGGTAAGAAATACCACTAATACAGATATAATTTTTATACTCCGGATTTCTTAAATATCTGAAATACAACCAAATAACATTGTTTTTTTTTCTAATTTCGGTTTCAAAATTTCCAATATTAGTTTATCTTTGCCAGTCTTAAATTCAAGGAAAAATTATGAATGTACTAGAAAGCATACGTAAACGTACAGGTTTGTTGGTTGGAATGGTTGGTTTGGCTTTGGTGATTTTCATTTTAGAAAGTTTGCTTAGCTCAGGTAACTCAATTTTTGGTGGCGATTCGAACACCGTAGCAATTATCAATGGAAAGAAAGTCGACCGTGTTGAGTTTTACAACAAAGTTGAAGCGCAATTAAATGCTGTTCGTCAAAATAGACAAAGCAATGACATTGACGAATCAACAAGACGTCAGGTAGTTGATTATGTCATGCAATCATTTATTTCAGAATTGGTTGTTAAACCTGAATACAATAAATTAGGATTGGCTGTGGGTGATGACGAATTGTATGAAAATATGGTATTAAATCCGGGACAATTAGTTACTTCTCGCTTAACAGACAGAAATACAGGAATGATTTACGAGCAATTGGCAGCACCTGATGGCTCTCTGGATCCAAATAAATTTAGAGCATTCGTAACTTCTGCAACAGGCGACCAAGAGCTGTTTGTGAAACAGATGGAGGAAGATGTGATAAACACACGTTTGGCAGAAAAATATTCCAACTTGGTTAAAAAGGGAATGTATGTTACTAGTAAGGAAGCTAAAAATCATTACGACGAAACATACTCTAAATTAGATATTAGTTTTGTAATGAAGCGCTATGATGCAGTTAGCGATTCAATTGTGAAAGTTAGCGAAGATGACTTGAATAAATATTATAATGAGCACAAATACAAATACATTAATCCTAAAACAGTAAGAAAAATCGAATATGTAGCTTTCAGTATTATTCCAAGTGAGTCTGATGTAGCTGCTATTGAAAAGGATGCGTATCGTGTAGCAGAAGATTTTAAAGGAAAAACGCCTGCTGAAGATTCTATATTGATGATGAATGAAAGTATAGACGGTACTATTGTTATTCAGGATTTCACAAAAGACAACATTATTATTCGCGATACTTCAGTCTTTACAGACCCAATTGGTACGGTTTATGGACCATACAATGAAGGGGCTTTCTTTAAAATTTACAAGTTACGCGAAGTGAGGGAAATCGCTGACAGCGCAAGGGTTAGGCATATTCTGGTTGCCTTAAATGACCCTCAAACAAACGAGCCTAAGAGGCCAAAGGAAAGAGCAAAGAAAGTTGCGGATAGTTTATTGGTATTGATTAAAGAAAAGAAAGTATCATTTGATTCTTTGGTTGTGAATTTTAGTGATGATATGGGAAGCAAAACCAATGGCGGAGATTATGGTTGGTTTGATGAGAATAAAAATTTCGTTGAACCATTTAAGAATGCCGGATTAATGGGAACTACCGGAAATATTAGTGTTGTGGAAACACAGTTTGGCTATCACATCATTGAAGTGCTTGAAACTAGCGAGTCGCGCCATACTTCGTATAGACTAGCACAAATATTTAAACCAATTGAAGCCAGTGAAGACACGAAGAATCAAATTTTTGAAAACGCTAAAAGATTTGCAGGAGAAAATAGTACAGGAGAATTATTTGACAAAGGAGTAGAAAAACAAAAATTAACCAAGCGTTTAGCAGATAATATCATGTCAAATGACCCTACAATTCCGGGTTTAGAAAACGGTCGTGATTTAGTGCGTTGGGTTTACAATGCAGAAAAAGGTGATGTGAATTTATTTTCTTATAACGACAGACATTTGGTGGTTAAGCTAGCTTCAATTAAAGAAAAAGGATTCCTGCCATTGGAGGAAGTTAAGGAAGACGTTACTGTAGAAACAATTCAAGCTAAAAAGGCAGAAAAATTCAAATCTGAGATTGAATCAAAATTGGCAGGTGGTAATGATTTGAAAGCTCTTGCAGGTGCTTTAGGTGTTGAAGTAATAAACCAAAAAGGATTATCACCTCGTAGCCATAATGTAGAAGGTGTTGGTCACGATGATGTGTTGGTTGGTTATGCATACGGTACCAAGAAGGGAAATACAACCAAGGCAATAATAGGCGAGGCTGGTGTTTTTGTGCTTAAAGTAAATGATCTTAGGTTGGAGGCAGATGCTCAACAAACTTTAAAAGACCATACGAAAATGTTGGAGCAGATGTACTCTTACCGTGCGGACGCGGAATTTTATAGTGCCTTAAAAGAGAAAGCGAACATAGAAGACTTTACAGGAAAATTCGAATAATAAAAGAATGATATTTAATTAAAAAGGCCCCGCAAAGCGGGGCCTTTTTAATTGTGAATTTTAGCTGTTGGGATTTGATAACCAATCTGAAAAAGTAAATCTTTCTGTTTTTTCTC
>JBFWYJ010000010.1:0-20271 GCA_050186555.1 Bacteroidia bacterium | reverse complement strand
ACTGTTTTTTATTGGATGCAAAGGAATAGAAAAAACCACTCCAGATAAAGAGTTAACGCTTCCAAATAACTTTAAATCTTTTGAAGCGGTTGATACATCTACTTTTGCTGATTATAACTGGAAAGATATTTTTAATGATAAATACCTACAAGAATTAATTTCAATCGCTCTGGAGAATAATCTAGACTTAATTCAAACCGATAAAAAAATTCAAATCAGTAATAATAATTACAATTTCTCTAAAAATACGCTTCTACCAAGTGTTAATACCTATGGAAATGCTGGTCAAACAAGGTTTGGGGATTATACCATGGATGGTGTTGGGAATTACGACACTAATTTCTCGCCCAATATTAATGAAAATCAAAAAATGAATAAAGATTTACCTGATTTTCATGTTGGGCTTTCAGTAGGATGGGAAGTTGATGTCTGGGGAAAATTGAAAAGCAGAAAGAAATCAGCTTATGCTAAATTTCTTGCTTCCGAAGAAGGTAAAAACCTATTGTTATCAAACTTAATTTGTAAGATTGCTTACGCCTACTATGAATTAATATCTTATGACTATTCCATTTACTATATTAAAGAATCGATTGTACTATTAGAAAATGCATTGTCGATTATTAAAGCGCAAAAAGAAGCGGGATTAACAAATGAATTAGCAGTTCAACAGTTTGAAGCAGCACTTTACAACACAAAAGCATATGAAAAAACAATAAACCAAAAAATTATAGAAACTGAAAGTGATATTAATATGCTCTTAGGCAGGTTTCCTCAAACAATAAAAAGAACACCTAATATTTTTTCAATTAAATTGCCAAACAAACTTAGTTATGGCATTCCTTCCCAATTATTAAATAGAAGACCCGACATTAGACAATCCACCTTCAATTTAATTGCTGCAAATGCAGATATCGATGCCGCTAAAAAAGCCTTTTACCCCTCATTAAACATTAACGCAAACGGAGGTTTCAAATCTTTTAACCCTTCATTCTTTCTAAACCCTGCATCTCTTGCTTATAATGTCATTGGCAATCTAAGTGCACCCTTAATAAACAGAAACGAAATAAAACGAAATTTTAAAAATGCAGACGCAAATCAGCTAATTGCATATTACGAATACCAAAAAAGTATTTTAACAGGATATACAGAAGTTTATAATCAATTAAATAATTTCAAAAACAGTTCTGAAGTAGTAGAATTAAAAAAGAAAGAAACTGAAATACTAAGTAAGGCTGTTGAGTCTGCCAATGCCTTGTTTATGTCTGGGGGAGCAACGTATATTGAAGTCTTGCTTGCTCAAATGAACTCTTTAAAAAGTAAAATTGCACTTAGTGAAGCAAAATTAATACAATTAAATTCTCACGTAGGACTTTATAAGGCGCTTGGTGGTGGCTGGAAATAGGTTATTTTAATTTATACTTGAAAGCCTTGTCAATTTGCTTCCAATTAATTTTATTTAAGAAAAGTTCAATTGACTTTGGGTGTCCGGTTAACTCAATCATTATTTGATTCAATCGGTTTACATCTTCGCCTCCACTTTTTCCGCTTGCTTCCATCCAGTATTCAGAAAAGCCGTCAACAATTCCTTTTCCTTTGCTAATTGATTCCGGATTGCCAATAATAATTATTAATGAATTCTTTTGGAATCTCAATTCGTTATTCTCCTGACTAATAATGTCAGTTTCTTTGAACCAAATGGAGTCATTTTTGTGGTAAACCGCATAAGGTGATTTTAATCTTAATTTCATCTCCTCCTTTTCAAAATCAGAAATAGATGTTACCCGAAAATTATCATTCACATGCAAAACAACATTTAATCGCGGAGAATTATTTTCGAAATCCTGCACTTTCATCAGATACGCTTTGGTGTTGGCAACGTCTGTATTTGGTTGATAAAGGCTGTCGTTTTGGTTGACAAAATATTGGTACAAAGGATGCCCCTTTGCCGGTTGAATGATGTTATTAATTGAATACGCAGTTGGCAACAACGCCTGGTCTTGCGATTTTTCTCTGTACAATCCGATAGTATATAATTCGTCTAATCTCCAAGAATACTTCTTCTTCCAATTTGGCGTACTAATCCAACCCGAATTAATACCACTTAACAGCAAATCATTTACATTATTTACATATGTAAATTCCTTTCCAGTTAATGATCTTGCAATTTTCCCATCATAAGACACATACTTAACAGGCATTCCGTCCTGAGCGGTTCCATCTCCAAGCGAAGCCATCTCCGAAAAATCTGCATTTTTTAAAATAGGCTGATCCTGAGCTTCAAGAACTGAAACAAACAGAAACAGAACAAATATTAATTTATAGTAGCGCATTTTATTATTTTGTTTAAAGTTAATTGTAATTCATTTAAATGAATTAACAAATACTTAACAAAATCAGCGTCTACTTATATACATTCTTCTTATATCGAAGAAAAGTCATCACCAATCCTAATTCTTCTTCCGTAATCAAAGAATCCGGCAAACTAGCCTCATGTCGCTTGTTTGTGATTCTTAATTCATATCCTCTCAACTGGTCTTCCAGAAAATCCGGAACATATTTCTTTTTTCCTTTACTGGTGGTATGGCAACCGGAACAATTGTTCTCATATAAAATTTTTCCCTTATCCCATTGGATTTTGTATTGCTCCTTAACGTGAGGCAACATAGCCTCAGGAAAATTAGACACAACATATTCTCTGCTAGAAAAACATCCAACCAGTGTGACAATCACAAAAACAACAATAACTGATAATGATTTAATACTCTCCATTTGGTACTCTTTTATTTAACTTATTAATATTTGATTTTGGAAGATGAACAGGTATTGGTTCAAAAGGAATATCTTCAGTTAAGGCAGTAAGAAAAGTAATCACCTTATCAATTTCAATTTTAGTTAATTGTAGAGAATCTGACGACAATGTTTGATTACTAACTTTAAGCTTATGTCCTACCCCTCCTCCATTGTTATAGAACTCCATTACTTCTTCCATGGTTTTAAAAACCCCATTGTGCATATATGGTGCTGTTTTCGCAATATTCTTTAGCGTACCTGTCCGAAATGCATTCATTGTTTCTTTTGCATTAAACACATCGTATCTTCCTCTGTCGGGAGAAAGACTTTTATAGTTCTTATCAGAAGGAACTCCAAGCACTTCAAATTCTGAACCAACATATGGAGGCTTAACACCATTAAAAAATGGAGGGAAATGACAAGTCGCACATTGTGCCTTTCCCATAAAAATATTAAAGCCTTTTGCAACATCCTTATCTGCTGATTTCTTATTGTTCATCATATTATCAAAGGGAGAATAGAAATAACTAAACTTTGTGTAATAGGAAGTTAGCGCAGAAGAAATTTGTTCGATATCTACTTTTTGTTTTTTTATTAAAGGCAACAATTCCTTGAATGTATTGGCATATTCATCACAGCTCATTACCTTTCTTACAATTTCTTCCTCTGATCCTCCCATTTCAATTGGATTGAGCATTACAGCTTTCGCTTGATTCTGAAGACTAATATGAAAGCCATCTAACATTAGAAGATGATTAAAATTTGAATTAATCAGAGACGGCGTATTTCTTGGCAAATTATCCTGCCTGTTAAAGTGAATGGAAGTTTGCCCGCTTGTGTCGCAAAAAAAGTTTGGTGAATTATGACATGAGCCACAACTGCGTTTATTATTTCCCGATAATATAGGGTCATAAAACAATTTCTTACCAAGAGCATCAATTTTGTTTAAAGTATTTACATCTTTAATTGAACTATAAACACCCTTTTCATTTTGACCTTCATATAAGTTTTTTGAAAAAATGGAACTACATGAGTTACTCAGCGAGTAGTCGTTGAAACTGTTGCTTTTGAAATTAAACTGTTCAATATGTTTTTGATTTAGGCTGTATAAGGGATTAACGTACTGCCTGATAAAACTAAAATGGTCGAAAGATCCAAAACCATTTGATTGGCTTTCAACAAACTTGATTGTTTCTTTATATAAATTTAAATAGTCGTCGGATAGTTTATTTCCTTGAAATGTTGAATTAAATGCTTCATAAATTGAATGCGTTGCCTTAAGCATTAATACCAACTCGGGAATTACTTTCTCAGAATTTGGACATTCAAATCCGGTTGTATAAATGCTAGCCAGATTTAAGATGTAAAGTCTATTAATAAAATAGAATTGAGAAGGCTCTTCCAAACTTTTTAGAATACTGTCTCTGTTATAAGCGTTTATTCCTTTCGATGAAAATTCCGTCAAGGATTTTATCGTATTTAAATCAATTTCATCTTCCTGAAGAACCAAGTATGCTAGGGTTAAGCCTCCACCCACTCTTTTATATGGTCTTTCAAACTTCTCAAAGACTTCCACTTCCCACTCTACAGGCAAAGGACCATTAATATGCTTATAATTAATCGGGTCAAGATACCTTAACCAAAAATCGCAAGATTTTAAATGAATTCTTGCGGAGTCAATTTTTGATGCTAATAATTTTTTAGTCTCATCATTGAGAGCATTGATATTAACAACTATGTTATTCAGTTCCTTTAGTTCAGTTTGAAGATTTGCAATTCGCGTATTATACAAATCAAAATAATTTCCGGATTTATTGAATCGGAACGATAAACTCAGTAACAGCAATGAGGCTAAAAACGAAAAGAATACAGTTTTTTTCATAGTCCCTATAAACAAAAATACCGGCACTATAACAGTGCCGGGTATTTTATTGTTATAAAGTTAATTAGTGTTGAACCATTAATTTTGTAGTTGTAGACTTCTTACCCGCGCTTACTTTTACAAAGTAACCGCCGTTTGCCAAGCCTGATGTATTCAATTGAATATTGTTCTTTCCACTTGATGCTTCCTTAGAAACCGTCATCACATTTTGTCCTAACAAATTGAATACTTCAACTTTTATAGTTTCATTTTGCACCGTGTTTAATTCAATTGTAAATTGATCATCACTTGGATTTGGATAAACAGACATTGGTAAAGAATTAGCGCCAACTTCATTTAATCCAACTGTAGTGAATGCATTTCCTTCGATTTTGTATTGGTAATAATCTTCATCATTATCATTACTCATAAACACAACAGAAGTTGAACGAGTGCCTGTTGCTGAAGGTGTAAACATCACTGCAAAAGTTGCAGAACCTCCCGGAGCAATTGTAAATGGAACTGAAGGTGGATTTAAGAAAGAGAAGTCACTCATGTTTCCGCCAATAAATCCAAGACTATTTACAACAATATTACCAACTCCTGTATTTGAAATTGAAAACGTCTTATTTGCACTAGTTGAAATTTGAACAGAACCAAAATCAGTATTGTTAGTTGAACTTGTAGCTACAGCATTGTTTGGAATGTTATTTGAATTACCCCAAACATTGATTTCAGGACTATTATTAGCAGTAGCCGGAACGTAAAATGCTAATAGCTGACCACCTTGAACCATTGGATTTGGCAATGTATAATGTGCTTGGTCATATTCTAAATACCAACCGGTGTTTAAAATACCTTGCATATCAATTGCTCCACTTGATTCTTCATCGATAGTTAAAAACTCACCGCCACCAACAATAAATTTATCAGGATCTTGATCTACGATTTTAGTTAAATTGTCAGTTGCAATATCATACTGCCAGATAACCGCTGTGTGATTTTGTCCACCCGGATCTTCTTGTAAGATTATATGACCTGAATTATCAATTGTCATGTTATCTAACATTTTTTGTCCTTCAGTACCATCTAGAACAGCAGTGATTGTTCCACCATTTTCAGGATTATTGATGTTGTGGAATCTTAATCTCCATAATCTGCTTGGACTACTAAAAGAGTTTGTAGTTACAAAATAGAAATCTCTCGGATTCATTGGATCCCAAACACCATCTTCAGGTCTTAAAAATCCTGTTACACCTAAGTTGTTACTCATGGTTTGAAGAGAAGAACCTGTGATTGCTTCAACGTTTCCTAAACTAATCAAAGAGAAAGTTGTATTAGGTGAAGGAATGCTTGCGCTTGATTCTGTTACCATACTTGCAACTGCAACACCATATAAATTTCCATTTGTCAAACCGGCTTTTTGAACTTCTGAACCTGTATTTGTTTTTGTTCCAACATAAAAATATACCTGTCCGCCATTTGCATCATCTAATCCAACTACAATCGTTTTATCACTTTTATAAGGACATGGAACCTGATTTTCCCATGAAGCTTTACCCAATCTTGGTAATTCGTATGTTGTACCGGCGTTAGCACCGCTTGCAATATGACCAAAAGCTCTGCCTTCACTTCCGGATTCCTCACCATTCATAAATATTTTCTCCATAGTTCCGTTACCTGTGTAACTGTTATAAAAGGCAGTTTGTTTAGGTAAATCAGCAGAACAAAATCTTCCGAAAGCAGTTAATGCTGAAGGATTTGAGGCATTATAAGTTGTATACCCTGTACCATTCCAAATATTTACATTTTGAATTAAATCTGCACCACTTACCACTGCCATAGTTGTTTTATTAATAACCCATTTTGAAACATATGAGCCCGCTTGCCCATGAGCACGAACATCGCCTTGAGACGAAGACATTTCATGGTTTAATAATGCTGTAAACGTACCATCACCATTATCAAATGCACCCATTCCGTCACCTAAACCGGCCAATGTATATCCACCAACAGCTTCGCCTGCAGTTAGTATTGCGCTAACTGAAACACCGGGAGCAGCAGGAATCATATAAGGTGTAGCTGTAGTGCTTGGACCGCTTAATAAGGAATTTGCATTTCCTGTAGCAGGATTATAAAACGCTAGTAATTGTCCTCTTTCCACCATTGGACTAGCTAAAGAAGAGTGTACCTGGTCATAAATTAAAAACCAACCGGTATTTAAAATACCTTGCATGTCAATTACTCCTGATGACTCTTCATCATTCGTTAAGAAATTTGGGCCAGCATTTACGAATCTCGCGGGGTCTTGGTCAAGTATCAATGTTAATACATCAGTAGCAACATTGTATTGCCATAATTTTGCAGTGTGGACATTTCCACCCGGGTCTTCTTGCAATAAAAGGTGTCCGTAATGATCAAAACCAACGTTATCCAACATTTTTTGACCTTCTGTACCATCTAACACTGCTGTAATTGTACCACCATTCTCAGGGTTATTAATGTCTGTAAAATGTAATTTCCACAAACGACTTGGACTGCTGAATGAGTTAGTTGTAACAAAATAAAAATCATTTGGGTTCATTGGATCCCAAGCGCCATCTTCAGGTCTTAAGAAATTAGTAACACCATTATTATTTGAATTTGTATTTAATGCTGCGCCTGTAAGACCGGATACATCACCTAAGTTAATCAATGAAAAAGTTGTATTGGGAGCTGGCACATTTGCATTAACTTCCGTTACCATACTAGCTACAGCAACACCATATAAGTTACCGTTAGTTAAACCCGCCTTGTCAATATCAGTACCGGTATTTGTCTTTGTTCCTATATAAACATAAACTTGTCCTGGTGTAGCGTCATCCATCCCTACAACAATTGTTTTGTTGCTTTTATATGGACTTGCCACTTGACTTTCACAAGAAAATCTTCCTAAATGAGGCAGATGATACGTGTTTCCTGCATTAGCACCTGAAGCAATATGAGCAAACATTCTTCCTTCTGTTCCGCTTTCTTCACCATTCATGAAAATTCTTGCAGTAGTTCCTAACCCGGAAGTACCATTATAGAAAGCAGATACTTTTGGCAAATCAGCAGAGCAAAAGCGATTAAATGCTGCCAATGAATTTGGGTTTGATGAATTATATGTATCATAACTTGCACCGTTCCAAATATGAACATTCTGAATCAAATCAGCACCACTAACAACTGTAAAGTTGGATTTATTGATAACCCATTTTGAAACAAATGCACCTGTTGAACCATGAGCGTGAGTAGCACCTGCACCCGATGTCATTTCATGGTTCATTAATAATGTAAATGTCCCGTCTCCATTATCAAATGCTCCCATACCATCTCCTAAACCGCACATGGTGTAACCACCAACGGCATCACTTGATGTTAAAATAGAAGTCACCGTTACATTAGAAGCTGCCGGTAACATGTAAGGTGAAACTGTTGTGTTTGGCCCTGTAACAACAGCCGTAGCCGTTATCTGAGCATTTAGTTTGGGAGAAAGTGCTAATACTATCCCGCAAACTGTCGAAAGTAAATTTCTTTTCATTTTAATTAACGTTTTGTTGGAAGCAAAGTTATTGGTACACCTTAGCTGTAATGTATCGGCATTATTATATAATAATTATCTCAATAGCTATCGGTGTTAAAATGTAAACAAGCACACTGCAAGACAAAGAAGATACTAAACTTACATTAAAAGTGTGGTAATATTAAATTCACCTTACTTGTTTAATGCAACTCTAAAAAGTCGTTTAGAACTAAATAAACTTAAGATGAATGTTTAATCCGATTAGACAAAAATTCAAACAAGTCATTTGTTAAGAAACAAATCGTAACCATACTTGGCAATCATCAAACAGACAACAAATAAGAAAACTTTTCTGATAAACCTGTTTCCCTTTTTGATTGCCATTCTTGTTCCAATGATACTTCCTGTCAAATTAAAGACAGACATTAGCAATGCCATGACAATGATGAAATTTCCATTCTTCACAAATACAAATAATGCAGCAATGTTTGTAACACAATTAATAACTTTAGAATAGGCTGAAGCATGCAAAAAATCAAACCCTAATAGCAAAACAAATCCCAATACAAGAAAACTGCCTGTACCGGGACCAAAAAAACCATCATAAAAGCCAATTATTAGCCCAAGCAATGTTGCATAGATAAATTGCTTTGTTTGAGAAACTGTTTTGGACTTAAACTGCCCAAAGTCCTTCTTAACGAAAGTATAAATTCCAATGAGAACTAAAACAATTAAAATAAAGGGCTTTAAACTTTCAGAATCCAGGTGACTTAACAGCATCGCGCCACTAAATGAGGAAATTAAAGCAACGAAAGAAGTTATTGCAAGCAAAGGCAAATTAAATTCTACTCTTTTTGAATATGAATAGGCTGAAATGGTAGTACCAGAAAGGGCAGCAATTTTGTTTGTACCAAATAAGGTGGCTAATGGCAAGCTTGAATAAGAAATTAGCAAGTATGGAACGATCACAAGTCCGCCGCCGCCAACTACAGCATCAATAAATCCTGCGATAAAAGAAAAAATCAACACGCCAAGAAACATTGCTGTACCATATGTATTGATTATTTCAAAAAATTGATCCAAAAGGAAATATTTAACTTTTAATGAATTTGAAATTACTTAAAAAAAAAGTATATTTAATAATCTCATTAAATTGGAAATAGGAAGTGTTATAGATTTCGACAAAGGCAAAACAACATTGTTAGAGGATGGCATTGTTGAAACTACAATTTATGATGGCAAATACTTGGAATGCGAAGATTTAATTGCGCTTAAAAATGCTAATATGAAGCTTACCGGGGGCAAAGAATATGGCGTGCTTTTTGATACCGGCGAGTTAACATCTCTGAGTAAAGAAACCAGAGAGTTAGCGGCCAGCAAAGAATTTGCTCAAAACACAGTGGCAATGGCTATTTTAATAAGAAATTTAGGGCATAAACTGATTGCCAACTTTTTTATTAATGTCAACAAACCTCACATCACCACAAAAGTTTTTACCAACAAAAAGGATGCTTTAGTCTGGTTGAGAGGTGTTAAAAGAAAAAACTAAGAAGGAAGCATAAATTGAAATTCGAATACAAAACCATTCTTATTTGAGACTTTATAAGTACCGTCCATTTGAACGATTAATGAACTAATGATATCCCAACCTAAAGATTGAATTGGTGAGTCTTCAACAATTGGCATACCAGGACCATTGTCTTCATATTTCACTTTAACCAGGTTTTCGTCTTTCTTCACTTTGACATTCAACTTTAAACGCTGATTTGGTATCATGGCATACTTGAACGAGTTTGTAACCAGTTCGTTTAAAATCAATCCAAAAGGAACAGAGTGAATTAAGTCCAAATATATCTCATCGCATTCCAAACTTACATCAGTGTTGCCTGAAATATCATTCGAGTTTAATAATTCATCGATTAAGTCATGTAAATAATCTGCAAGCTCAAGCTTTGAAAAACTTGTTCCTTTGTAAATATTTTGATGTACCAAAGCCATTGAAAACACTCTATTTCTGCATTCTTCCAAAGCATCTTTCACTTCCTGAGAGTTGGACTCCTCTTTTTTTAAATTTAATAAACTGGTAATTACATTCAGGTTGTTTTTTACCCGGTGAAAAACTTCAGAAAGTAATACATCTTTCTCGGCCAATGTCTCTTCAAGTATTTTATTTTGTTTGTA
This sequence comes from Bacteroidia bacterium, assembly GCA_050186555.1. Lineage (GTDB taxonomy): Bacteria > Bacteroidota > Bacteroidia > B-17B0 > Aurantibacillaceae > Aurantibacillus. Next base: position 9,895 of record JBFWYJ010000010.1, on the reverse strand, counting down.
TGCTTCCCTGCTTAATACCAAAACAAAGAAAACAGTAATAAAAACGGACAAAAAGATATTCGCGTATTTTACCGTTTTCATGTAGCTCTCATCCAAAGACATAAAGAGATAATTATTATTAAACCCAATTAATATCATGATTATTGAAATCACACACAGTACTAATAAAATGGCCATGTGTATCATTAGCTCAGAGCGATTAAATAGTAGGAGAATACTTATGAAAAAGGGGAAATAAAAAAGGAGCATGTAAGAATCAATACCAAGTATTAAATTCATTAAATAATAAAAAACGTATCCAACATTATAAAAGATGTAACTCGCCCACAAATAACCTAAATATCTATTTGCCAGCCATACTACTGGAACTAATGTTGATACCGCATATAAATAAGGCATGAAGGAAAAATTACCATATATCTCATAAATGGAAATTCCAATAATAATAGTAACTAAAGCAATTAAAGCTATATAATTAAGTTTTCTGGTGAGTTGAATCTCCCAGGTAACATAATTTTTCCTTACCCCGGAATTTACTACGAAATATACAAATTGTTGCAACCCCTTCATTTAGGTTTTTGTCTTCTGAAGTTTCCTTTCTTAAAGTTCTTGAAATTTTTTGATTTACTTTTCTTTACAGTATTGTACTCCGGCTGTTTACCCAACTCTTCACCCAACTTTAGTTTCTCAACTTCAATTCCCATTAAGTCTTCAATTTGCAAAAATTTTAGTTGGTCGTCTTCTGTAATAAAAGTAATTGCTCTTCCTTCCTTTGAAGCTCTTGCAGTTCTTCCTATTCTATGAATATAATCCTCAGGGTCTGGCGGAACATCATAATTTACTACCAAATCAATACCATCTACATCTATACCTCTGGAAATAATATCCGTTCCTATTAATACAGGCAATTGCTTGGATTTAAAATTTCTCATTATTTCTTCTCTGGTAGGTTGATCCAAATCAGAGTGAAATGCTTTTAATTTTAATCCGGTTTTTTGAAGTGCACGATCTATCTGTTTTACCTTATCTTTAGTAGAAGCAAAAACAATGGCAGAGTTAACGTCTTTATCATTCAATATTTTTTCAAGTAGTCCCAATTTCTGGGAATCATAAACCATATAGGCTGCCTGTTTAACTCTTTCGGCAGGCTTACTGATGGCAATATTAATTTGTTCAGGCTCCTTCAATATCAAAGACGCCAACTTTCTTATTTTAGCTGGCATAGTAGCAGAAAATAGAATTGTCTGCCGATTCTTTGGAAGATAAGAAGCAATCTGCTGAATATCGTCAATGAATCCCATATCCAACATTCGATCTGCTTCATCTAAAATTAAATGTTGTAAATGCTCAAAATTGATGCTGCCATTTTGTAGTAAAGCAATTAATCTTCCCGGAGTTGCTACAATAATGTCTACCCCTTCTTTCAAAGCGTGTCTTTGTGTTTCCCATGCCATGCCGTCATTTCCACCATATATCGCAATTGAGCTAACACCGCAGAAATAACCCAATCCATCAATTTGCTGATCAATTTGAAGAGCCAATTCTCTAGTTGGAGCAATGATTAATGTATTTAAATGCCTTTTTTCAGAAATTAATATATGCTGGATGCAAGGAATTAAAAATGCTGCTGTTTTACCTGTTCCTGTTTGCGCGCAGGCAATCAAATCTTTGCCGGATAATATAACAGGGATAGCTTGCTCCTGAATTTTTGTAGCGCTTTTGTAATTCATGCTCAAGACGCCTTCTTGCAAATCCGGATGCAAATTAAATTCTGTAAATTCCATAAAAGATATAAAGCCCTAATTTACAGATTTTTGGTGACTATAAATATGATTATTATTAATTTGCTTATTCAATAAATCTTCGAATTTCGGCAATCTGAAAGAATATCAATGATTAATATCATGACTACGGTCATAGTTATACTTTCATATCAATTATTTAACTTTGTGCAATGAAGTTTTACATTTTCCAAGTACTTCTGATTCTTTTCTTGTTTCAATCTTGCAAAGAAGATGTTAATTCTATCAGGCCAAGTCTTGAATCAATTACAGAATCTGTTTATGCATCAGGGGTGGTCAAAAGTAAAAATCAATACATGGCTTTTGCTCCCGTAAATGGTATCATCGAAAAAATTCTTTTGCAAGAAGGAGATACCGTTAGAATTGGAACTCCAATATTGGTAATTAGCAATGAGACCCAAAGATTGAGTAAAGAAAATGCAGCGCTTTCTGCCCAACTTTCAAGCCTTAATGCTAATCAAGGTAAAATCAATGAAGCCAAACAATTTACCGAATTGGCCTTTAATAAAATGAAATTAGATTCTGCCTTGTACTTCCGACAAAAAAATCTTTGGGAAGCGCAAATTGGGAGCAAAGCAGAATTTGAACAAAAAGAATTATCCTACCAAAATTCTAAAACTAATTATCTTTCTGCCTTCACTAAATACGAAGATTTAAAACGACAAATTAATATAGCCTCTGATCAAACAAAAAACAACTTATTGATTTCGGAAAAATTAGAAAATGATTTTGTACTTAAGAGTGAATTAAATGGTATCGTTTATTCTATTCTTAAAGAAAGAGGTGAAATGATTGGTCCGCAAACTCCTCTTGCAATCGTTGGAGACAGACATGAATTTATTTTGGAAATGCAGGTTGATGAAAACGATATTTTCAGAATAAAAAAAGGTCTCCCTATTTACATTACTATGGATAGTTATAAAGGCAATGTTTTTGAAGCTGTAATAACTAAAATTAATCCTATCATGAACGAAAGAAGCAAATCTTTTGTTGTTGAAGCTGAGTTTACAAAAAGCCCTCAAAAGCTTTTTCCAAATGTATCTTTTGAAGGAAATATTGTTTTGCAAAAGAAGGACAAAGCATTATTAATACCACGTAATTATTTAAAAAACGATAGTATTGTTCTATTAGCCAATGGAGATGAAGTTGTGGTAAAAACCGGACTAAAAGATTACAGAAAAGTTGAAATCATTTCGGGAATAAAAGAATCTGATGAAATTATTAAACCTACCGAATGAGGTTTAAACTCCTAATAGACGTTTCAAAATCATTATTATTGGCGAGATGGCGTCAAACTCTGGTTGCTGCAGTTGGTGTAACATTTGGCATCACCATGTTTATCACCCTTCTAAGTTTTATGTCGGGTTTAAACGATTTATTAGATGGGCTTATCATAAATAGAACACCTCATGTTAGATTGTATAATGAAATTCAACCTGCAGATAAGCAGGCTATTGAATTGGATCCAAGATTAATTAACCAATCACATTTTATTCACTCGATTAAACCTAAGAACGAATTACTTCAAATAAGAAATAGTGGTGCAATTATACAAGCGTTGAGTAAAGATGAAAGAGTAGTTGGCGTTGCACCAAAAGTTACAGCACAGGTTTTTTACAATGTAGGCAACATAGACTTGACTGGTTCTATTAACGGAATTGATGTTGAAATGGAAAATAAGTTATTTCATTTTAACGAATATGTAACTGAAGGCAACTATATTGACCTAAAAAACATTCCAAACAGCATAATATTAGGAAAGGGCGTTGCTGAAAAAATGCTTGCAAATATTGGTGACGTAATTCAAATAACAACATCAAAAGGTGAACGTATTAGTCTTAAAGTGGTTGGGTTTTTTCAATCAGGTCTTATGGATTTGGATAAGGTTCAAAGCTATGCTTCTCTATCAACGACACAAAAAATATTGGGTGAAACAAACAGTTACATTACAGATATTCAAATTAAACTTAAGGATATATTAAGTGCTCCTCCGGTTGCTAAAGAATATGCACAAATTTTTGAAATAGAAGCACTAGACATTCAAACAGCTAATTCACAATTTGAAACAGGAAGTCAGGTAAGAACCATTATTTCTTATGCTGTTGGGGTTACTTTGTTAATTGTGGCAGGATTTGGTATTTATAATATATTAAACATGATGATCTATGAAAAAATGGATTCAATTGCCATACTTAAAGCTACCGGTTTTTCCGGGAGGGATGTCAAAAGAATATTTATAGCCATTGCATTAACCATAGGGATTTTTGGGGGCTCCTTAGGATTGCTATTTGGTTTTGGATTATCAAATCTGATTGATAATATCCCTTTCAATACTGCAGCACTTCCAACAATCAAAACTTATCCAATTTCATATAATTTGAAATTCTATCTTATAGGCGGAATCTTTTCATTAATCACAACCTATTTTGCAGGATATTTTCCTTCAAGAAAAGCAAGCAAAGTGGATCCTGTAGTTATTATTCGTGGAAAATAATAATAACATAATACTTGAATCAAGAGGTATCAATAAATACTTCCATGACCCCACAACCATACAAGTTCTAAAAAATGTATCGTTCAATATTAATGCCGGGGAATTTGTTTCTGTAATTGGTAAATCAGGCTGTGGGAAATCAACCTTATTATACATACTTTCTACAATGGATACCGATTATGAAGGAGAGCTTTATATCGATAATCAGCTAATGTCTGGAAGAAAAGAAGGAGAGTTGGCAAAAATCAGAAATGAAAAAATAGGTTTTGTTTTTCAATTTCATTATCTATTGAATGAGTTTAATGTCTTAAAAAACGTGATGCTGCCGGCATTAAAACTAAACAAATACTCACAAAAAGAAATAGAAAATAGAGCGTACGAAAAGCTGAAAATATTAGACATACATGAACAGGCGCTTAAAAAACCAAATCAACTTTCAGGCGGACAAAAACAAAGGGTGGCTATTGCAAGGAGTTTAATTAATGACCCCGTTATCATAATGGGAGATGAGCCAACCGGAAACTTGGATAAGAAAAACTCTGATATCGTCTTTGATATTTTTAAAGAGCTTTCTACTAACTTCAATCAATCACTCTTAATTGTAACTCACGACTACGATTTTGCTGAACGAACTAATAGAATAATTGAAATGGAGGATGGAAGAATAATTCGTTCCTAAATCAGATTTTTACATTACAATTTAATTTGTAAATTGTTGTAATGAAATTAAAAACTTGTTTAAAGGTTTTACTTATTGTTATAACAACTCTGTCTTTTTGTTATGCCCAAAAAAACAATAAAATTGACAGCCTAAATCAAGTAATTGCTTCCAATGTTCATGACACAATCAGGGGTAGCGCTTTAATTGACCTTACTACACAGTACCTTTTTGTTTCAATTGATTCCGTTTACTCTACAGCCTCCAAACTGAAAAATTTAAGTCAAAATTTAAATCCCAGTAGAAACAAGCGCTTAGTCCATTTAAAAAAATTCTATAACGGATCAAGCATTGTAGGCAGATCTCTTGGCTTGTTTATGCTATCCAAATATGATTCCTCCAAGTACTATGCCGAAAAGGCCCTGTTAATTTTTGACTCCATTAATGATATTCAAGGACAAGGAACTTGCTACAATACGCTTGGAAACATCTACTCCAATCTAAATGACTATGAAAAAACAGAATATTACTTCAAGAAAATATATGAGAACAAAGACAGATTTATTAATAAGCGTTTAGTTGGTGCGGCATGCAATAACCTTGGTTTAATGTATTCTGAATTATCCAATCAGGCATCAGCTGTAAAATTCTTTCATGAAAGTTTAAAAATAAAGGAAGAATTAAACGATAAAAGAGGGCTGAGTTCTACGTTTTCTAATATGGGATTGCTCTATCACAATTTTAAAGACAAAGAGAGGGCGATGGAATTCTATCAAAAATCTCTTAATATCTCAGTTGAATTGAATGATAAGCGAGGGATGGCTGTTTCATATAATAACATTGGCAATGTTTATATTGAAATTGATTCCAATCTTAATATGGCTTTAGAACAGTACCGTAAGGCACTAGCGATTAGATTAGAAAACAATGATTTATACGGTCAAGGCTCTTCCTATGGAAACATTGCCATTATCTATAATTTAATGGCTGAGAAAAACAGCCGCTTCAATAAAACGGAAAGCAATGATACGTTATGGAAAAAATCTGAAGAACTTCAATTGAAATCTCTCGAAATAAGAAAACAGATTGGCGATAAAAAAGGTATTTCAAACTCGCTTAATTCATTAGGTGATTTGTACTTTTCACTTAATCAATACCCAAAAGCCATCAAGTACAGTCTGGAAGCTTATAAAATAGAAACAGAAATAAATGTTCCTCAAAGAATTCTTTCTGCCTCTAAAATACTACATAGAGCCTACAGTAAAACCGGAGATTACAAAAACGCCTATTACTATTATCAGCGTTATCAAAATATTTCTGATTCTGTTTTGAATGAAAAAAACAGAAAAGATTTATTAGCCAAAACACTGAGTTATGAATATGAGAAGAAAAGCCTGGCTGACAGTCTGAGAAATGCCGAACAAAGGCACTTAGATCAAATGATGTTTGAAAGCAAGGAGGAAAAACAAAAATTATTTACACTTTCTGCTCTTTTGGTTGGAGGTTTGTTATTGATTTTGCTTGCAATCACGTACAGAAATTTCAGAAAAAATAAATCTATCAATATTCAATTAACAAACCAGAACAGAATTATCACCGAACAAAATTCTGAGATGGAAAGAAAGAATGCGGCAATTCAACTTCAAAAAGAAATTATTGAGGAAAAGAACAGAGAGATTGTAGATTCCATTCAGTATGCTAAACGAATACAAGATGCCATTCTACCAAACTCTGATAATCTTCAAGATAAATTCAGTGATTCTTTTATCTTGTTTAAACCTAAAGATATAGTGAGTGGTGACTTTTATTGGATTGAGAACAAATCAAATTACTGCTACGTTTCAGTTGTTGATTGTACCGGACACGGCGTTCCGGGAGCTTTTATCTCATTAATTGGTTTAATCTGCTTAATAAAACTGTTAACGAATTAAATCAAAAAGAACCTTCGGATATTCTAACTGTGATGGATAAGCAGTTGGAAGAGTTGTTAAGTAAATCCTCAATTGTTGTTAAAGATGGGATGGATATGTCTTTATGTCGCTTCGAATTTCTTAAAACTAAAACAAAATTATCTTTTTCCGGAGCACATAATTCTGTCTGGATTATCAGAAAAAAAGACAAAAAAGCAATCGGTAATGTATTATTGGAAATGGAAGATGCTGTTTTATACGAATTAAAAGCAAACAGGCAATCTATTGGAGGACATACAGAAAAAGCAGAATTTTCTCAAATAAATGCCGATCTGGAAAAGGGAGATACCTTGTATTTGTTTAGTGATGGTTACGCTGATCAATTTGGTGGTGCAAAAGGCAAAAAATTTAAGTACGGGCAATTAAGAGAACTCATATTGTCCAGTTCAAATAAACTCTTAGCCGAGCAAAAAAATATTCTGGATGATTCAATTGAGAGTTGGCGTGGAAAGCATGATCAGGTAGACGATGTTTGTATTATTGGAATCAGAATTTAACAGAACATCACCATTCCTTATTTTCCGAAAATTACTTATATTTAATATTACTTTTGGTATTCAGAATAAATATCACTTTAATATTGGTTTTGCTAAGTTCATTTTTTAGTAAGAACGCATATTCCCAAGAACAAAGAACCAAAGACAGTTTAGAAAAAGTTATTTCAATTCACCCTTCAGACACTGATGTTGTTAAGGCTTATATTAGCTTATATAACATCACAAGATTTGGCGATCCTGTTAATTCAGTCAAATATGTTGATAAGGCCCTGGATCTCTCGAGGAAAATTAATTTTCAAAAAGGCATTCAATCTTGTTATCTTAATAAATCTATCGTATTCTTTTCTAAGGCAGAATATGATTCATCTATCTATTTTGTTAATCAGGTTATATCATTAATGGAAAAGAATTTTTCATCGATGCGAAATGCAGGCAATGCTTATAACATACTCGGAGCAATAAAGTATCGACAAGGAAATTTCAAAGAAGCATTACAAAATTTCATTAAAGCAACTGATATTTTTTATGGAATTGATAATAAAGCAAGTGTTCTTGTTGCAAAAGGAAACATGGTTTTAATCTACTTACAATTAGAAGACATCAAAGGCGCATTAAAAGAATCATTTGATTGTGAAAATTTGGCATTGGAGGTAAAAGACAATAAAGGACTAAGCAGCATTTATTTAAACAGAGCTGTGATTTATGATAAATACAAAAACAAGGACTCTATTTTACATTACTACGATAAATCGTATAAAATTGCTGAAACTTATAATGACATTAATTTAATGTCGAGAATAATAAATAATACCGGCGCTATTTATACAGACGAAAAAGATTTTAAAAAAGCCAGGGTGTATTTTGAAAAGGCCTTAAGATTGAGAAAACAAATCCAGGATGTACAAGGTATCGTAGAATCTACCTCACAACTTGCCGTAGTTTATCACGAGCTTAAAGATTTTAAAAAAGCAGAGCAATTATACTCTGAAGCAGAAACCTTAAGCAAAGAATACGGACTACTTTCGAATCAGTCTGAGTTATCAGGAAAATTAGCAGATTTATATGAGCAAATGGGAAATTTTAAATTGGCTTTTTATAAAGAAAAGGATTTCAAAATTCTAAGTGATTCGATAAAAAATAACTCGTCAAGAGATGCCCTCAACGAGTTAACCAATAAATTTGAAAGCGATAAGAAAGACAAAGAAATTCAGTTGCTTAACAAAGAAAAAAAATTACACGAAGCTGAATTATCTGCCCAAAATTTTCAAAGAAATGCTTCATTAATTGGTTTAGGATTAGCGCTCATATTTTTAATTTTTGTTTACAGAAACTACAAGCAAAAACAAAAAAACAGTAAAATAATTGAATTGCAAAAACTGCAAGTAGAAGAAAAAAATAAAAACATTACTGATTCAATAACTTATGCTAAACGGATTCAAGAAATTGTTTTATCATCTGAAAGTAGTTTAAAAACCTTCTTTTCTGATTACTTCGTTTTATTCAAACCAAAGGATATCGTAAGTGGGGATTTTTATTGGTCAACAGAAAATAAAACACATTATTTCTTTGCCTTGTGTGACAGTACCGGTCATGGCGTGCCCGGAGCTTTCATGAGTTTATTGAATATTGGCTTTCTAAACGAGGCTATCAATGAGAAATTGATTTATGAACCGGGCAAGATATTCGACTTTGTGAGAATGCGCTTAATAGAAACATTAGGCAAAGATGGTCAGAAAGACGGTTTTGACGGTGTAATTATAGCAATAGAAAAGAACTCAAAACATGTTACCTATGCTGCTGCAAATGTATCTCCTTTGTTAATAAAGGGCAATGGCGAAGTTTTACAGCTCGAAAAAGACAAAATGCCTGTTGGATTGGGAGGAAAACACGATGATTTTCAAACTAGAGAATTACCAAATGACAATAACAGCCTGTTGTATTTATATTCAGATGGCTTTGCTGATCAGTTTGGAGGAGACAGGGGTAAAAAAATGATGTATAAGAAATTACAGGAAGCTATTCTTTCTGTTAAAATTAAACCTATGGAAGAGCAAAAACACATGCTAGAAACCATTTTTGAGAATTGGAGAGGAAGATTAGAACAGGTAGATGATGTTTGCGTGATTGGTTTGAAGCTTTAAATCGAAATATTCGTAATTTTTTGCCTCTGGAACATCAGTAAAATAGGTTATTTTCCAACATTCTATAAATTGTAGCAATCAATTGCTATAAAATCACACTACCTTTGTCTAGAAGTTAGGCACCTTTGTTTAAAAATCGAGTTCCTTAGTTAAAAAATAAGGAAAGAGGCAGGAAAAAGAGGACTTAACTTTAAGTTACCTCGTAACAATTAAAATAAATATATATGGCACGTAAAAATGGCGAGGAAGTTATGGAAATGGCTGAATCGAAAATCACAGTAAACTCAGAAAAGCTAAAAGCACTGCAGTTAACGTTAGACAAATTAGAAAAAA
>JBFWYJ010000009.1:0-20434 GCA_050186555.1 Bacteroidia bacterium | reverse complement strand
AATCCATCAGCAGATTTTCAAGTTATCTTACCGTCCCTTTATGTGCAACACGATTATAAATTTAATGTTCGTTTAAGATTTTCGTATGGACTTAGGTTGGAAGGAAATTTATTTCCCGTTAAGCCCAATTTGTTGAATGACTTTCAAACAACACCTCAATTTTCAGATGTACAATCAGGAGTTCAAAACCAGCTAATTGTTTCGCCCAGATTTGGCTTCAATTATGATTTAACTGGCAAAGACAAAATTAAGCTAAGAGGCGGAAGCGGAATTTTTCTCGGACGAATGCCTTTTGCATGGATGGCATATGCATATATATATAACGGAAATCAATTTGGAAATATTGATTATAAACCTACGGGCAACGTAAATCTTATTACTTCTGATTTTAGTCAATTTGCCTCCATACAGCCCGGTTTAAAGGAAATAAATATAGTGGATGCAAATTTTAAATTACCACGTGTATGGCGCAGTAATTTGGCTTTTGACTTTAAGCTCCCAAAAGATTTTATTTTAACAGTAGAGGGCTTATACAGTAAAACTATTTATGATGTGTTATTTCAAACGATTAATTTAAAAGATTCAACGGTAGCCTTACAGGGAGCAGATGATCGTCCTGTTTTTGCCGGAAGCGGATCAAGTGGAAAATATAATTCCGATTATACAAATGTGTTTATGTTGACAAATACCAATAAAGGTAACCGGTACAATATTTCAGTAAGCATAAGCAAAGAGTTTAAGTTTGGACTAAATATATTTACTGCATACACGTACGGAGTATCGAAAGATGTGATGAACGGGGTAAGAGTTTCACCACAGGCAAATTGGGAATGGAACCAAACCTTACATCCAAACGATCCCCAACTTAGCTTTTCAAATTTTGATGTAAGGCACAGAAGCATTACCAATATTTCATATTCTAAAAAATGGAATAAAGTAGTTGAAAAGTCAATCATAAGCCTTGTATTTAACGCCCAAAGCGGTAGCCCTTTCACATATATTTATTCGGGAGATTTAAACAGGGATGGATCTCCTAATAATGATTTGATTTTTGTTCCAAAAGATAAGACTGAAATAGCTCTTGTTGACATCACGGATGCCGGAGGAAATGTGCTTGTTAGTGCGAATGAACAATGGAACCAATTAGAAACCTATATTAATAGCGATAATTATTTATCTTCAAGAAAAGGTGATTATGTTGAGCGCAATGGAGCAAGAACACCCTGGAACAACCAGCTCGATTTACGAATAAGTAACGAATTTAAACTCAGCAAAACAAAGAAACAAACCCTTCAAGTGCTGGTTGACATCATTAATTTTACCAACATGATAAATCGAAATTGGGGGCATCAATATTTTGTGCCGAATACAACCAATGCCGGTTATTCGCTGATTACAGTAAAGAGCATCAATTCAAGCGGAGCCGCAACCTATCAATTTAATAATCCAACATCAACACCCTGGCAAGTTGACCCGATTGCTTCAAGATGGCAGATGCAATTAGGAGTAAGGCTTAATTTTTGAGAGAAAGAAGATTATGTCGCCTATCCGACATTTTTGTTAAGTCGGGCAGCTGTATATTTGTGTAGTGAATAATACCCTTTTTCATAATGTTTTGGTTTAATTGAAAGCCATGCGTAAAGTATGGCTTTTTTTAATAAGGCATGAAACGATATTTTGTACTCTTTTTCAGTATTATTTGTACACTGCTTTCTATCGGGCAGATAAACCCAACGCTGGCCAATTTCTCAGCCCAACAAATCAGCAATTCTGTAAATATATCCTGGACGGTAAAAGCCGGGTTTAGTTGTACTGATGTGAATGTAGAGCACTCAACAGATTCCGTAAATTTTATTTCAATTTATAATTACCCCGGAGTATGTGGAGCAACTTCTGAAGATCAGGATTATGATTTTGTTCAGCAGAACCCTGATAAGAATGCAAAAAATTATTATCGGATGAATCTTGGTAATTATGGTTTGTCGCACGTTTTATCTGTTTATTATGCTGATTATGGGGCAAAAGGATTTTCAATTATACCTAACCCTATCGCAGGTGCAGGGATACTCAAATTTTACAATCCGGGGAATGCGAGTTTTAATTTTGAGGTATATAATTCAAGTGGTGGTTTAGTTCATTTTCAAGAGATAAGTGGCAATGAGATTGAATTGAGTTCCGCTTTATTTGAAGGAGGGGTTTATTTCTTCAGGCTGTATAACTCTAAAAATAGCTATAACGGACGATTTACCGTAATCTACTGAACTCTCCCTGCTTCAAATAACCGATTCTCCATTTGCGTTCGTAGTAAGCACCTCGCTCATGTAATTAAAAAAAGGGCGTAAATTTTTAAATACTTCATTTGCTTTACGTAAAAAATTGGGATCACATACTTCTTTATCCGTAAACTCATGTTTAAAAAGGAATTGTTTGTATCGCATCAAATCAATAGCCGGATGATCTTTTGCATAACCACGTGGAGCGGAACTAATTTGCTCTCCCTCCATCTTTCCAAATGTGTTTACCAGTGTTTTATTGGCAAGTAATTTCCTCCAGTCTTTATAGTTGAGGTCAATATCTTGCCGTATTCGTTTCATATCCTCCGGTTCAGGCCCCCAAAATCCTCCGGCCAAAAATGAATTTCCAGGCTTAATATGAAAATAATATCCTCCGCGCAATTTTTTTGTAGCTCTTTTAAATGCTCCGCTCCAGTGGGTATTGTATGGAGTTTTATCTTTTGAAAAACGCACATCTTTATAAATTCGGAACAAACTTTTCTTGCCGGATGCTGTTTCAATCTTGTCATGCTTGTTCATTTCAAGTTTCAGCGCATCAGCAAAAGTAATGATGTTATTATGGGCTTCAACGTATTCATCCTTGTGATTGTTGAACCAATCTCGGTTGTTATTTTTTGAAAGTGTTTTTAAAAAATCAATGGATTCTTTTTTGATAACAGTTTTGGCCATAATACTTTTTTATTTTTTCTTTCTTTTCTTGGCAGCTTTCGCTTTTTTGTTGAACTCAAGACACAAATTTATCCAGTAATCAAATTGTTTTTTTGTTTTCATCCCTTCCTCACTCACAAATACATAACCTTTCATGGGTCTCCCGGTAAAAACCATCTCCCGACAACCATCTTTTTCAAGGGCTTCTTCATAAATCTCAGGATCAATGCGACACATCATTTCATCTTTTACTACACCTACGCACATTTTATGGTTCAGCATAAAGCATGTTCCGCCAAACATGTGCTTTTCTTCTACATTTGGTAGATTAGCAATTGCTTCTCGAATTCGGTCATTTAATCTTTCGTTATAAGCCATGAGATAAATTTAATGTGTTTCAGCATATTGTTTCAATCCTGCAAAGAATTTTTTTATTCCTGTGTCCGATTGCTTGCGTATCATCAGATTGTCAAGCAACTTACCTAACAAACCGAACTTTACGGTATATTCCATTACCTGTTTCACTTTTGTTTGATTGCCGATTTTTTCAAAGCTGTAACTGTGTTTTAGTCCTTTGATTGGAAAAGAGCAGTCTGTGAGTTGATAGGTTAATGCTTTGTTGGTTTCAAAAACGGTAATCTTTTCATCAAACCAGTTTTTACCATCAAGCATGTGAACTTTTCTTTTCGCTTCAATGCCTGTTTTCACAGAAGAAAGCAAGGTAGATTTCTTTACAGTAGGATCATATTGGTCTAAAAGTTCAAGATCTGCAAGCATGTTCCAGACCTTTTCAATGCTTGCGTTTACTGTGATTTCGTTGCGAAGTGTTGTCATGATGCTTTATTTTCAGCTATTGATTTAATATTAGAAAGAATTCGACTTTGTATCTTACCCATCATTTTTTTCATCATCAGGACGTTCATTATTTTCGACATAAAAGTGGCAGGTTCATAATAAGATTCATTTATTATTTTGGTCTTATTATCATCACCAAGTTTTTCAAGGTAGAAACAAAAGCGTGGGTCTTTAAGCATTTTACTCATTCCCATTGTGTCGTTTTCAATTGCCCAAACTGTTTTCTGTTCAGGAACAAGTTCAATCAGTTTTTCAGTCATTGTTCCTTTTCTGCCTTTATTATCCATTTCACAAGTTCTTGTTTCTCCTTGCTTATCCATTCTACCTGAGGCTTTGATAACTCCCGGATTAATCTTGTGAAGTTGATTGATGTCGGTAATAATAGCCCAAACACTCCCAATGGGAGCATTTATAACGGCTTCGTTTCTTGCTTGTAATTTACTCATGAGATAATTTATTTCATAGAATGAAGAGCAATTTTATTCCCTTCTGTATCCACAATGTGAGCCATAAAACCATTTGCGCCAATAGATGTTTTTGGTAAAATAATTTTACCACCGCCTTTTTCAACTTTTGAAAGCGGGATGCTTAAATCTTCTCCACCATTAAGATAGATCAATGGCCCTTTCATTGATGGCTCAAATCCCTCTCCCTCAACAATACCCCCGGTAACACCATTTTGTATATCTCCAGGAAGTATGCCATACTTATAAGCCGGGTGAGGCATTTCCTGAATAGGCACGCCTAATAATACTTCATAAAACTTCTTTGCTCTTTCGAAATTTTTAACCGGAATTTCAAACCAATTGATTGAGTTTTTCATTTTTTGTGATTTTAATTATTATTACTTTTAAATTGCAAGTGCAAATATATAAACATTTACTTGTAAATTGCAAGTGAATTTGTAAATTTGTGTTGTGAAAAAGAAAAAAATCAAATACAGATCGGATTGTCCCATTAGTACAGCCCTTGATATTTTTGGTGATAAATGGTCATTATTGATTATCCGGGATATGATATTTAAGGAAAAAAGCACTTATGGTGATTTTCTTGAAAGTGGTGAAAAGATCGCCACCAATATTCTTGCAGATAGATTAGCTATGCTTGAATGTTCTGGTATTATTTCAAAGCATAAACACCCTGAAAGCAAGGCAAAAATTCTTTATAAACTCACTCAAAAAGGGATTGATCTGATACCAGTACTTGTAGAAATTATTGCGTGGAGCGAGAAGTACCATGAAGTGCATCCTCAAGCGATAACATTCGCTAAACAGATTCGAAAAGATAAGCCGGGGCTCATTAAAATGATAACAACAAGTCTTAGTAAATAAAAAAATATCAAAAAGTAATGAAAAGTTTTATTTAAATTTCTCATCAATGATAACAGCTTCAAAAATATATGCTTTTAGCAGATCGTGGTCTGTTTCCTTGATATTGGTAAAATCCCGCCAATATACCTGCTTCCTTTCACCTCTATCAAGAAAATTTATTTCGTCAGCCAGTAAATATCCTTGCTGGAAACCAAACCGAACACCTTCATAGGTTTGTTTCTTTCCCCATAATACAGAGGCCGGCCAAATGAAAAACACGCCTTTTCGCTTTTTGTAAAAAGGAACATTGTATGAAAGTTTTTCAGTAATACCGGGTACACAATCAAAAATTAATCTTCGCAAAATTTCTACAATTCTTAACTCGTCTTCAGGAAGAAAATCGAGAAATTCCTCAACCGATTTAAAGTTGACGTTTTGCATTGATTTTTTATATTCATTCCCCATTTCAATTTCCTGGATAAAGTGGTATTTTCAAATTTTATTTTTCAATTTCGCAATTACAAGTATTAATAATAATATCCAGGGCGATCCATGCAACAATAAATCCGACCAGTCTATTAATTTCATGCCATTTGCACCACCTACGATCCATTTTAGTTTACCCCAAATATGTGGTTCGGGAAAGAATGGAGCAAGACCTAATGTTAAACACAAAACAAGTGAAGTAGGTATTGTGATAAATTGCTTCATTTTATAAAAGGATAAATTTCCTGCTTAATGAATGTTTTAGGGAACTTCTCTATCCCCTCAAATCCGAGTGGCTCATAGGGGTTTGTATCAGGGATGTATGCTGTTTTAAACAAATAATCCCATAAACTTAAACTCAACCCAAAATTCACCCCATAACTTCCTTTTGGCAGATGATGTGCATGATGCCATAAGTGCATTACAGGATTATTTAGAATGTATTTTAATGGGCCATAGGTAAGATTAATATTTGCATGGTTTAAATGCCCAATGATTACCGCAATAATATGAATGATAAAGAAATCCTGAATACCAAAGCCTATCATAGCGAGTGGAATATACTGTAATGTTTTGTATATAACCGTTTCCATCCAATGAAATCGCAAGTGTGCAGCAAATCCCATTTGCTCAACGGAATGGTGGACTTTATGAAATTCCCACAAATACTTATTCTTATGCAATAAGCGATGTATATTCCATTGAATGAAATCAGCCAAAACAAACATTATAGCAAATTGAATCCAAACAGAGAAAGACTGAATATTAATAGCAACAAGATTTCTAATTCCTATTCCTGACAAGAGATCATTGAATAATCCCACCACTATATTTGATATAGCATTGTATCCGATCAAAGAGAATAGAAAAAAATTAAAGAACATGTAGAATCCGTCCAACCAAAAATCTTTACGGAAAGCCGCTTGCTGCTTACGCCAGGGAAATGATAGTTCAAGTACCCAAACTACCAATGAAATTCCAAGCAACCAGTAAAAATAATTGTGCCATGAGGGGTACAAAATTTCATTTTTCAAGTAGTTAAAATACCCTGAGTATGATTGTTGAACAGTAGCTAAAATATCGACCATACTGATGAAGTATTAATTGAAAGCGCAAAAATTTAATTTACTCCCATGTGATTTATCGCCTGGAATGCTTTATCCAAAGATACATCCGAATGAGATGCGTAATAAATACATTTACCTTCTTTAATAAATAAGATTTGCGGAGATTCATGCTCTACGTCATACCTTACTGAAATAGTATTGCTTAAATCCCGATAGCGTATTAAATCCAAGTAATAAACATCCAATGTATTAACACTTATTTCTTTCAATTCCTTGTTTAAAGTTCTGTTAGTCATCATGCTTATTCCGCATTGTGTACTGTGCTTATAAATCGCCTGAATTTTTGAATTTGATTTCAAATCAATTTCATTCAGTTGTTCAATTTTATCAAGTATCTGAAATTCCATTTTTTGTTTTTAAATTATTCATTCATATTTTTCTTTTCTCCCCATAGCAACAACACGGGAACAAGAAATAAATTGGTGCATAATGCCACAAGAAGCGATATGCCGGTAAAAACACCTAATATCGAAATGCTTGAAAATTCTGAAAATGAGAATATCATAAAGCCTGAAACAAGTACTAAAGCTGTATAGATCATAGGCCTTGCAATCCTATCAACTGTATGTTTTACTGCCCAGGGTTTGTTATCATTTATTTTTCTTCCTAAGCGATAATGATTGAGAAAGTGCATGGTATCATCCACTGATATTCCATAAGCGATGGTAAAAATCATAGACGTAGCCACCTTTAGTGGAATCCCGGTTACTCCCATAAGCCCCGAAACTACGATCAACGGAATCATGTTCGGAATAATAGAAAGCAAGGCTAACCTGAAAGATCCAACGAGTAGCCAAATAACTAAAGTATCAATCAATACCGACATAAAAATTCCTGTGGTCAGGTTCCATGCTATATTGCGATTAGCATTATCCATCAAATGAGCTGCTCCGGTAATTTTAAAATTTAACAAGTGAGTTTCCTGTTTAAGAAAGTCATTCAACTTTTGGTTTCTATCCAACCAAACTATGCTTCCCTCATCCGTTGTTCTGCCGGTTAATCGGGCTTGCAATTTATCTTTCGTAAGCACCGGCATAAATCTTTTCCATACCTTTTGTTTATACGCAAACGCTAATATTTCTTCTAATTCCTCTTTTGAATCAGGCAGCCTGAAATAAGCATCCTCTCCGTTGTTAAATCCTTTGTTTAGTGTTTTAATAAACGAAAGGGGACTGAATATAAATCCGGCATGATATTGGGTTTGGAGGTATTTCTCCACTATTTCAATTTCTTTAAGTGAATTAAAATCCAGTAGGGATGTTCCGAGATTCTTTGGCGTAATGCTTATTTCCAATGGCCTTATCCCTGAAAAATTATTTTCAAAAAAGGTAACATCGTGCTTAAGCGTGCTTGATGATGACAGGTCGTCAAGAAAGTAGTTGTTAATCTGTACACGAAACGTAAATGCTAATCCAAAAAGAATAAGCAAAGCGTATGAAATCCAAATAATCTTTCGTCTTTTATTTATGACATCGAAAAGACCTTCATTGATTGTATCGGACTGCTGGTGTGTATCGAATACAGCCGGCTTTATACGAGTTAGCTTAAGCACCATCGGGATGATGATAAATCCGATAAAGAATGTGATCAATATTCCTACCGCAGAAAGAAGTCCGAATCGTTGAATAGGAACTATCGGTATCACTACAAGAGAAGCAAAACCCACTGAGGCAGTAAAAGCATTCATAAAACTTGGCATCCCGGTTTCCTTCACCGCCTTTTTTAATGCTCCTATTTTGGCTGAATCAGAAGTGTATTCTCTCTTGAAATGGGTCAAAAGATGAATGCTTCCTGATGCTCCTATAATAAAGATCAGAGTTGGCAACAAAGTGAGCATTAAATCAATCTCAATATTCAAATAACCCATAATACCGAAAACCCAAACAAGTGAAAGAAGCACCACACTTAATGGAATAGCAGCATAAATAACGGATCGGAAAATAAAAACAAGTGAAATTGAGAATAGCACAAATGCGAGTGAAGAAAATAAAATCATTTCTTTATTCATCCTATGGATGTAGTAGTGCTGCGTTTGAATACGTCCTGCGACATGAAACTCATCAAAAGAAAACGAGGTAATAGCTTTATTTAAGGCAAGCAGAATACTATCATTGACTGCGATGGGCAAATGCTCTTCCTTTTTGATCAGTATAGATATAGCATGTGTATCAGGGGAAAAAAACGAGTTGAGATAAATTTTTGAAGTTGTAATTTTCTGCCAATCCAAAGAATATTGTTCAGGATCTTGGATATGCAAAAGGGGAATGGAGTTGCCTCCAAGAGGCGTTTTGATAAATTCTCGTAGTGCTGTTGGAGAGTGGATTTTTTTGAATCGAGAAAATTCTTTTAACGTCTTTGTCAGTGAATCTACTCTTGTCAGAAAATCCTTATCTAATATTCCTGTATTATTTTTTATTCCGACAAGAATAAAATCATTTTCATTTTCAAAGTGTTCCCGATACTCCTGATAAAATTTTACATCAGGATCATTGTTTGCAAAAAAGCCCTCAATATTATAATTGAATTTTAGCTTAGGAAGAAATGAGGCACAAAGAACAGTAACAAGTAAAAACGGAATTAAAATGAATCCCGGCTTTGCTTTGAATAACAAATGTGAAACCGCATTGTATAGTTTATTTCTTAGCGAACTCTGAGGCATTCTGATGGCTGAATTTATACATACCCGAAAAGATTATTACAGATGTTCTACTATTTCCTTTACGGTTGATCGTTTTTTATAATTGGTATCAAAATGTTTCCAAAGAATAATTCCATCCTTACCGATGATGAATGTAGCGGGAACCGGAAGAATATGATCTTTATTCCCATTGGCTTCTTCAACATCCAGCCCAATGAGTTTATATCTCTTAATGGTCGCTGCATCTACTTTAAAGGCAGTCCCATATTGTCTCATTATCGTATATGTACTATCATAAACAATATTGAATGTGGCTTTTGTTTTTGAAACAGTTTTATCAATGGATTGGTTGATTTCAGGGGTAATAGCAATTAGTGAAGCTCCCTTAGCAAGAATTAGATTTAAACTATCCTGCAAATGGCTCATGTGTTTGTTGCAATAGGGACACCATGCTCCCCTGTAAAACACCAAAACAACTTTCCCTGATTTTAATTTTTCCTGTAATGATATTGTATCGCCACTATGATCAACTATTGAAAACAGCGGAGCCTTATCACCAATTTTAAGAGAATCAGTCTGTGCAGTTATGTTTCCAACACAAAAACAGCAAGCAAATAATGTTAGTATTATATAGCGCATTTTTCTATTAAGTTGAATTTATGGAAGATGCCGAGTTGGTAGATTGTTACCATGTTACAATGGCTCACGTATGTGAATTCATATTTATGACCAAGTAAGAATTTACTTTTTCTTTCCCTTTCAAAAATACCTTTGCATTCAATTTTTCCTTCGGGAGAGAATCGTGTAATCATATAATTGTCTTTATGTTGTTCTATTGAAAACCAGGAACCGGCTCCCTCACCGCTTAACCATTGAGCATCTATCGGTATATGATCAGGCCATGCCGGAGTTGGAAGTGTACTATTCAGTGATCCTTTCATCAATTATTTTGCTTTAAAAATGAGTATTCGGGTAACGAAAATGATGAATCTCCCTGCCATTCAATTCGCTGATAGTTATTCAAAGCCATTACGTTTCCAATGGGTGTCGGGCTTAATGTTTTAGGATATTTAAGTAGCATCCAACCCAAAAAGCTCGGTTTGCCAGCGAGAATTACAGTATTGACAAAACGGGAACAATTGGTTCCATCTATTTGAAACGGGCCGTATGGAATAGGGCTACTTTTCTGCATCAGCTTTGCTTTTTTATATGCTTTTTCAAAATTTATTTTACAGTGTGAAGCGTGTAATGTTCCGTTACCATGACAGGACATATTAAAGCGCAGTTCGGTTAAAATATCCGAATAATTTGCTATCTCGTTCTCTTTGACAACAGCTTTCGTTTTTATTTCTAAATCATGGTCGGTTTCTGCATCTCTCACCCTGCCATGTTGGAATGGTGTATGATACCTCCCAAAATCAAAATAGTGGCACTTCCCTGATGAGTTAATCAATACCACAGCTGCGTGTCCCACTTTATAGTAATTGTTTTTATTAAGCCCAATCCACCTCATAGGGGTATCATACCAAGAGCCGGGTTGTTTGCACAATGTTTCCGGCCAGGCAATAGCTATGGCAAATCCACTACTCATGTATAAATGATTTTATACCGATTGAAAAAGATGAGTTATGATTTTTAACCAAATCGTGATAGTGCATTTCAAAACTTTCATCCGCAAAAGTTACCTGTGTAACACTAACGGTTTGAAGTCCTCCCGGTCTTTCCATCACAATATCATGAGCTGGATTTTCTCCATGCTTCGAAGTATGAAAATTCAGAACATCCAATCTGCTATACTCCTTTTGTTCAGATAACCATGCAGAAAACCACTGTTCTCTTTGCGCTCTAACCTTTTTATCGTACAAAGTTGCTGACGACCAAATATGAGGTTGAGAAATATCTTTAGTGTTAAAATATTTTTTTGATCCATCCCATCTGAACTCTATCATCTTTAGGGAGTTTTCCCAATTTTCAATGATGATTAACGTAAAGGGTTCTACATTCTCTAATTTAACTAACTGAATAAAATCATCTGTTTGCTTATGCTCAAAGACTTCCAGCAGTAGTATTCCTCTACTTTTTTCGTAGAACAGCTTTCTTTTATGTTTCTCCCATGCTCCGTTCAGAAGACAGCAAACACGGCCATTATCGGCAGAGGCAATCCATGTCCCACCTTTCTCCAAATCTTTCGGAAAAAAAACATTATTTCCTGCAATGTTCAGGGCTATTGGAGGGGAAGTCGGCCTGATAATTTTTTCATCACGGCTGCTGGTTAATATAACCCCTTTGTTATTTAACGGTATAAAACTTACTGTGCACATTCTTGTTCTCTGTATCTGATAGTAGAGGGAGCTACGCCCAGATTGGCATCCATTGCAGTGCTTTCTTTTTCTTCAGAAAGCGCTATTTTCACAATGGCAAGGTGATGAATTGTGTGGTCAAGGGCATAAGCAAGCTCGCGATAGAGCGAAGAATTTATTTCCGTTTGTTCGTTATCGGTAACAGAATAATTCGCCATTAACACAACATTACAATCGGGACGAAGGGTATAAAGAAATTGCTTTATATCTTCTATAACGCCCGAAGCATATTGCCTGTCAGTTTCTATCTGTGTATTTCGCTCTCTTGCATCATAGCATATTATTCCGGTATCCGCTCCCTTTTTCAGGCAGACATAGAATTCCAGGATATGCCTGAAATGCTGACCGATGGTAGATCCGCTTAAAACCTCTTTTTTACGGATATAAAGTTCATCTGGCAGTTTATCCAGTAGCATTTTTATATCTGCCAGCTTTCGAATATTATGTTGTATCAGGCTCATTGTTCTTTAATACTGTTTATGATTTATAATCAGATTTTATTGTGTGTCCCATCACAAAATGGCTTATTAGCACTCATTTTGCAACCGCACCAGGCAACCTTTTTTGTTTCGTTGATTTCTGCTAAAACAGGGGTAAAGGAAGTTTCTTTATGGGAACCATCACAATAGGGTTGGTTTTTACTTTGTCCGCAAGCACACCAATAATATTTACCTGCTTGTTCGTCTTTTACATAAGGCATTTTTTGTGCAATGTTTGGTTTTTCCATAATGCATATAGTTGGAGAAAGTTTCGATTATAATACCAACCAAAAATGCTATATCTCTATATATAATATTGTCGGTGAAACGACAAATTGAGTTTTTCTAAAAAACAGAGATTAGATTTAGAATCTAAACCTATTTTAATGAATTCAGCTTGGCCGTTATAATCTGCTCAAGGTCTTGCAGTGAAATACAGGCATCAATCATGGCAGAGGGAATCAGCAATTGTAGGGTTGTTTCTTTTTCAAGAAAAATTGCTGGAAATGTAGTTTCGTAGTGCTTGTGTTTTTTCAGAAAATCATCCTTATGGAAAAATTCCTGCTCAACATTCAGCTTACTAAGAAACTCTGCCCATTCATTTTTAATCCCGAAATTATCGTAGGTTAAGGCACACAAACTGCATGGGTAGGTGGATGGAGAAAGTATTTTATGGGCAAAATCAGATACTTTACTGAATAATCCTCCATCGGCATTGTAAACAAAGAGCAATTTGGTTTTCATAATTTAGTATTTATATCCTTTTGATTCTGATGATTCATATTCCACACCAAGCCCTAATACTATACGGTTGACAAAATTGAAATAGGCAATAACAAGCGTAGCATCCAAAATACTTCGGTCATCAATACCAAGATTTTTTAATTTGTTCAAAATTGTTTCGGTAGAAACAGTTGGTATTCTCGATAGTTGCCAGGCAAGCTCACAAAACAATTCATTTGCTTGGTTAAGGTTGACTTTGTTAAAGTTCCTTCTTAAAATATTGACACGCTCCTCGTCTTTCCAATATTTATTTAACGCCTCTGAATGGTGCATTTGGCAATATTTACAATCATTCGCTACACTTACGATAACGGCTATCATTTCACGCTGCTCACGTGAAAGTGGCGATTGACCAAACATAACAGTCATATAAAGGTTCATGTGTGCAACGATTGATTCAGGATTCAGGCTTTGTATTTTGTGAACATCAGCCAACTTTCCTCTCTTTGCAAGCAAATCATCATAAATCTCTTTCAAGCGACCTGTTGCTTCTTCATGTTCTATTGTTTTTATGTAGGGCATAAATTATTATTCTTTAGAAGTTTTCCATGCTGAATAAAAGGAAACAAGAAATGGAACCATGTATGTAAATAGAACTTTACAGATATTCGTTAGGCTAAAATCGCATTGGGCAACAACTTGATAATTGTTAATCAGGTTCAGAATTGTTCCTACAAATAAAGCCACTTTAATTGATCGTATTAAATTTGTCTTGTTCATATTTTCATCAGATTACGATTCATTAACACATTCACTATCCGGGTTTTTAAAAGCATATCATACATTTCATTGGAAAGGGTATTTCCTTTATCCCTTGCATACCATAGATGCAATTCTTTTTCAAAATCCTCCCAACTCATTGTGTCCTTATTTGCTTTCCAATTTAACATGATTTGCTGAGCTGCCTTTGGTCTTGGCCCCCATGTGCCAATTTCAGATAAGGAAGAACTATCAAGTACAATCAGTTTGGGAATTGACCTTGCTCCGTTTGTAAGGTATTTATCCATCAGGTCAGGGAGCTGATCTCTGCCAACAATCTTGAGTGTTATTTTATCGCTACCCTGCTCAGCTATTTTGGCTATGATGGGAATATTTTGAGCACAATCGCCACACCAGGCTTCGGCAATAAGCAACCATACCTGAGCAAATTCAATCCGGTTTAACCTGTCAGTAATATCAGTTGAAACAGAGAACGTTTTATCAATGCGATTCATTCGCTGCACATTCAGCTTGGTAAATTCAACTAATGCCGATGTTTGTTTCAATCCGGTTGTTAAATTCCTTGAAAGTAAATCATCTACGAGCCTTCTATATTCGGAATACGAAATCCCTTTTTCTATCGCTTCTTTAATCATCTGTAAATTTGTTTAACAACATTTTTCATTCGATTGCATTGGTGGACATTTTACGGTACCATAAGTGCAATACACACAACAGTCACCCTCTTTTGGTTTAAGAACAGTTTTACATTTTTCACATTCGTAAAAAAATTGGCAGGCATCTGTGGGCATTGTTTCTTCCTTTTTATGTCCGCAAACGGGGCAGGTAATAGTAGATTTAAGTATTGGTTCTTTTTCCATCAAATCAATTTTGAATATTTATTTTTCCTTAACGGTATATCCTGTTCTATTAACTACATTTATAATACTATCAATGTTGGTTACACTCCGATTAAACGTGACCGTGCTGGTTCCTTCCTTATATGAGGTTTTGTTTTCAATCACTCCGTTTAATTTTGAAAGCTCATTGCTGATGTGTTCTTCACATCCCTGGCAAGTCATTCCCTCAATATTGAGTTTCACCTGTTCGATATTGGCTTTATCAATCACAATGATTTTACTTTGTTGAGGTTTTGGATAAAAAAGATGAGCGTAATAAGGAAATGTGAGGAGCAAACCGGCTATGGTTGTAACAATGGCAAGAAAAGTTTTGCTTTGCCAAAAAGATTGCTTTTCTTCCTCGCAATCACATTCTATATCGGTATTTTTAGGTTTTAATTTCTGATACCAGGCAAAACCAAAAACAATCACTGTAAAGCCAAGCAAATAAGGTCTGAATGGCTCTAACCATGAGAATGATGATGCTATTCCGCCAAGTCCGCCCAACAATGCCAATACAGGCGTTATACAACACAGGGAGGCCACTATTGCAGTTATTAACCCGGCAATCCAGGTTCTATTAGATTTTGGGTTAGCTTTCATTGTATCAGTTCGTTAGTTGAAACTATGCACTTTCAGTGCAAGACTTTCAGTTTCTACAAATTTTATTTTTCAACGTCATCGCGAGGAACGAAGCGATCTCACTTCAAATTAGATTGCTTCAGTCGTGCCTCCTTCGCAATGACGCGCTATGTAATCGTTTGGTAGAAAGAATTTTATTCTTTCTTTACAACAACCTATGCACTTTCAGTGCATAGTGGTTTAGTTTTATTTCAAACATTTTAACCAGCCAATTGCTTCTTTTTCTGTACCGAATAATTTCATTAATCGTTGTGTATGACGATTGGTTTCTATTGCCCTTACTAAAAGTTTCGTTGCGAGATTATTTACTACTACTGCATCTGCTTTAACAATGGCAGAAACCTCATCACTCGCAGTAAATTCACGAGCCTCCCTCGAAATCATTACCCCCTCTCCGGTATTTATCAGCACAAGCAATTTTTCTTCTTTATAAAAACTTTTGAGTACCTCAAATAATTGTTTCGCATCTTCTATTTCAAAATCAATATCCGCTTTAAACACTACCCGAACAATTCCGTCTGATTTCAATGTTATGAGAGCAAAGTGAGTTTCTATCTCTTTGGGCATCTGTATTCCCTGAGATTTATTACTTGAAACTGGAGCGATATATACAGCAGTTGTCATTAACTATTCCTCTCTATTTCAAAGTTTTTTATTGAATTGATCATTTCAACCTTTCCCAATAAACTATTATCGTAGTAATATATCTGTTTGCTTTTCTGAACTTCGACCTGAAACTGGTTATTTCCTCCTTTTTTAAATTCAGAAAACCTACCGTATGTTTCAGCATATATTTCCGCACCAACATCCGGCTTTTCAAAATATAATTTACTTACCGACCAATATATCGGTTCTGTTCTACTCGAATCCGAATAGCTATATTTATAAGCGCTACAATCAATCTTATACTTTTGGCCATCCCATATTGTATTTGAAGCATAACTATTGCCATTTACATTACTGCTAACTTTCGATTCAATTAATTGGTTGTTATTGTATATGGACACTGTTTTATAATAGACTTTAATCTTAAAAATTAGATTAACTTCTACATTGCTTATCACACTGTAATAATCAATGTTTCCTTTCCTTATGTGGGTTGTGTTTAATGACCCAATTTTAAAGCCACCTAACTTTATAGCATAGCTGATAGTCTCTGCTTTAACTCCAGAGAAAGCAAAGAGTATAGCGGTAAAAACTGCTGCTTTTTTAACAACAGCCACCACCATCGTAGAAATAAGTTGATTCAGAAATAAAAATATCTTTCTTACTCAATTGTGAAAGTGCATGGGCTGTTTTATCACATACCGCTAATGGTTGGTTTTGTAATAGCGTATGTCCTTTATGGTCATCGAACAATTCGTTTTCACCAAAATAGATGGCTGTTTTTCCGGTAAATACACATGGGCCGTCTTCAGGTATGGGATCTTTGATGGCGCACACTTCAACACTTTCAATGTAAATCTGTTTATCCGTATCATAATGCATTGGATCAAGTATGCGGTATGGTCGTTTGGCACGAATCTCCACAGTTCCAAAACCTATATCCGTTATCATTTTAATGTATTCCTTTAATGGTAAGGCTCCGCTCAAACACAATGCACGAAGACGTTCATCATTCAAAAGGTTTTCAGGCATTTTAGTTTCGCAGGTAGGGTCTGATAAAACAAGCCTTCCTCTTGGTTTTAAAACTCGATACATTTCACTTAATGCCTTCTTTAAATCCTCGGCTTTAAAAATATTAAACAGGCAATTCTGAGCTGCAACATCCACACTTTCATCTTCGACAGGTAGATTGAGCGCATCGCCCTTTCTTAGCTCAACAAATTCTGATTTAAACCAAGGGTTTTGTTTTTCGGCTTCTCCAAAATTTTCCCGACTGGCTTGTATCATCTCATCCACCACATCAATTCCAATAACTCCATTTTTTTGTCTGCTGAAATAGGAAAACTGCAATAGCTCCATTCCTCCACCAACACCTACATAAAGTATTTTGGGATTATTCACCAAATCGCGAGGGTTAACAGTGCTTCCGCATCCATAATTCATCTGAAGCATTTTAGTTGGTATGGATAAGCCGGGCAATTGCCATACAGGTGTTGTGGTACAGCATAATCCTACATCAGGCTTTAATGCCGCTTCTTTATACACGTTTTTTGTTGTTTCGAGGTAACTCATAATTATATTTTTTTAGTTATCATTTTTGATTGAAAAACAGAATAGTAACACACAGTTGCAAAACCGAATGTCAGCATTATGTGAAAAGGTAAAAGACCATAGTCTCCTATGTGAAATGCCTCTATTACCGCAAAAAGAAAATAAAGGGATAAAAGCCCTTCTGTTAGTGTAAGTGCATTGATCTGATTTGTGATATACTTATTGTTTTGCCATGTATCACCGTTATTAATGATATTAAATTTCGGTGTCCTGATGAACGGAGTTTTCTTCCCAAAATATCCTTCCAATACTGCTATGGCATTGTGAAGCGAAAGTCCCATCATAACGGAAAGGAACAAGGGAAATGTCCGCATAAAATACATTGCAGATTTAATTCTCGTACCCTTTCTATTGCTATTGGAAACCCAATATAAAACTCCTAATATGAAAAAACTAAAGAGGAATAAAGAGGCGAATAAAAATAACTGTTTGAATTCGGGAAAATACTGTTTAATAAAAAGTAATGGAACACTCAGTATCGCACAGGTGATAATACTGACAAAGACGGCACTGTTTAGTAAATGAAATGCGCCATGCCATTTTACAACTAAGGATTTATCAGAGCGTAATACATTGCCAAGTTGTTTTCTTGCTACTTCTGCTCCACCTTTTGTCCAACGGTATTGTTGCGATTTCAGCGCACTCATTACCGGTGGCAATTCAGCCGGAGATCCAACATTTTCTAAGTAAACAAACTTCCAGTTTTTAAGCTGTGCCCGGTAACTCAGGTCAAGGTCTTCCGTTAGCGTATCAGGCTGCCAGTTCCCCGCGTCAATGATGCACGATTTGCGCCATACACCTGCCGTGCCATTGAAATTAATAAAACAATCTCCACTGTTTCGTCCCACTTGTTCAATGGAAAAATGTGCGTCCAATCCAAATGCCTGGAGATTGGTAAGCAGAGAATAATTTTTATTAATATGTTCCCAACGGGTTTGAACCATTCCAACATTATTATCAGAAAAATGCGGAACAGTTTTTTGAAGAAAATCTTTTGTAGGGACAAAGTCGGCATCGAAGATGGCAATGAACTCACCTTTTGCAGTAACCAAACCATCCTCCAAAGCCCCTGCTTTAAATCCAGTTCGGATTGGCCTCCTTACTTGTACAATATCAATTCCTTTGCCCTTCCATAACTTCACTCTTTTTGCAATAATATCAACACTTTCATCCGTAGAATCATCAAGCACTTGTATTTCCAACTTATCAGATGGATAATCAAAAGATGCTACTGAATCAATCAATCGTTCTACAACATACAATTCATTATATACAGGGAGTTGGACTGTTACGTGAGGGAAAACATTTCCTTTTGGTTGTATCGGATTGTTTTTTATTTTTTTTCGATCTCTCAGGTAGCGAAATACCAAATGAGCCTGCGCTATGCTGTACAGGAAAATAAAAAGCAATGCCAGAGTATATAACACAAGCACAATGATGAGTGCTATTTTTACTGCAATGATTTTTAAAAACATATTTTCTAATTATAGATTCAATTTTATCTTGTCGTTTCCTATCAAAATGGGATTGCTCTTTATTCTTTCTTCCTCTGTACCGTTCTCTAATTTTAATACTCCTCTCGGACATACGGCTGAACAGATACCACAACCCACACAGGAAGCACGAACTATATTTTGTCCCTTTTGGGCATAAGCCCGTACATCAATTCCCATTTCACAATAAGTAGAACAGTTACCGCAGGAAATACACTGACCACCATTCGTTGTAATTCTAAAACGGGATTTGAAGCGTTGAATAATTCCCATATAAGCTGCAAGCGGACATCCAAACCTACACCATACCCGATTTCCGAGAATTGGATAAAATCCAACTCCAATCACTCCCGAAAATGCAGCACCGATTAGAAATCCATAAGGCTGCCTGAACCATGTGTATATGTTTAGCCCGAATAAACTATCCGTCCCTTTGAAATAACCATAAAGAACAACTGAAGTCATTACTGTAACGAAAACTAATACTGAGTGAATCATCCATCGTTCCAGTTTCCAGGCAGAAACTTTTTTTGATGAAAGCTGGCGGAAAGGATCACCGGCTGTTTCCGCTAAACCACCGCATCCGCACACCCACGAACAGTACCATCTTTTACCGACAAAATAGGTTATAATAGGCGTAAACGCAGCGAACATGAATATACCCGACACCAGGTAGAACATACCCAAAGAACCTCCATTTCGCATATTGTCAAGATGCCAGCCATCAAAGAAATAATAATTCAAAGGCCACATGTTTTTTATATCCTTAGCGAAATAAGCTTTATCGGAATTAAGTCCTTCCAATATTTCGGGGATGAGATAGGCGAAGAATAATTGAGACACCATAACTACAACTGTACGTATTTGCTGGTAGCGATTGTGGCGGTATTTCAAAATGAATTTATACCCTAATACGATTATCGCTACTGTATAGAGGGTTCCATAAACAAACCATTGGCTTGCAGCTTTACCTGAAAAGAAAAGACTGAGAGAATCAAATAGAGCAACGAGACCTTTGTTCCTTTCCCCATTAATACCTAAGCCCAGGTGTTCAGGAAACCAATACAAGGCAACATAAAATCCGGTAAGAAATATCCCAAATATCCAGGCTACAACTCCTTTTGCTGAAAGGGAAGAAAACCAAACCCCATTATTTTTAATCCCTTCCGGAACATTATTATATGAACGATGAGCATAAATAACTGTACCAACAACAATAGATATAATTGATATGGAAAGAAAAATAGCTGAGTGGAGATTTGCTCCAGATAAGGCAATCAGCAATACCAATATTCCCAATGAAGCAATAGCAAGTCCCAACTTTTGAATAGTATCAAGATTTCCCGTTTCAGGATTGGCAATAGATAGTGATTCGTGCGATAATGACATATTTAATTCTATTTTCTTTTATATTGTTAAACCAATCATAGTAACATCATCCGTCTGAGTTAGATTTCCCTTCCAGTTTTCAAACTGATCGCTCAGTATTGAATTTTGCTTTTTC
>JBFWYJ010000008.1:0-20572 GCA_050186555.1 Bacteroidia bacterium | reverse complement strand
TAAAACTTAGTCGAATAAATTGCTGTTTTACAAGGAAAATTTCTCATATTGCTACAGAAAGGGGATATTTTTTCTCATTATTTGTGTAACTTGCTTAACTTAAATACGTTGAATATATAACCAAGCTTAAGAATGAAAATGAAGCGGATACTTATCATAGGATTTACCATAGCCATGTTCAAAATTACATCAGCGCAGGAAATTGAATTGGTTCAAGACCCAATTGCCGATAAGTTGGATAGTTTGGCTGCCTTAAAAATATTCGACCGTGCTTTTGATAACCCGGTCTTCCCGAAACACAACAAATTTAATTTCTCAGAAGATAGTGTTCCTGTTTATGATGATTATACCTACCAAACCAGATTAGCAAAATTGAACGTTAATTCCCCAATGGATTTGGTGTATAACGCTCAGGTTAAGAAATATATTGAAATGTATGCCATGCGTAAAAGAAAAAGCGTTTCAAGAATGATGGGCGTGGCAAAAATGTATTACCCGATGTTTGAGCAGGTTTTTGATAGATATAATATACCATTGGAGTTAAAGCATTTAGCTGTAATTGAAAGTGCGCTTATTCCATATGCAAAGTCAAGGGCGGGAGCAATGGGACTTTGGCAATTTATGTACCCAACCGGTAAACTTTACGGCTTGCAGATTTCTTCATATGTAGATGAGCGTTGTGATCCTTATAAAGAAACTGTTGCTGCAGCAGAATATTTAAAAAATCTATATTCCATATTTAAAGATTGGCAAATGGTATTAGCGGCTTATAATGCCGGACCCGGAAATATAAGTAAAGCAATAAGAAGAAGCGGTGGTAAAAAGACGTATTGGGAAATTCGTCCTTATCTTCCAAAAGAAACACAAGGATATGTACCGGCTTTTATTGCCGCAACATACGTAATGACATACGGCGAAGAGCATAATATTTATCCTACCACTCCAAAGAAAACCTACTTTGAAATTGATACTGTTGTTGTGAAGGAACAAATGACCTTTGAACAAATCGCAGAAGCATTGGATATTGAAGTAGAAGATATTCAGTATTTCAATCCTCAATACCGAAAAAACGTGGTTCCGTCTGGAGGTAATGCCATTTGTTTACCAAAATCTAAGATTGGTGTATTCTTAACAAATGAATCAGAAATTTATGCGGCCATTAAACAGCAGCAAGCTATGGACGGTACGGAAACGATTACCTACAAAGAAGTTAAGAAAACGTATGTGGTTAAGAAGGGGGAGTATTTAAGTACCATTGCAAGGAAGTATGGCGTTTCTGTTTCGGAAATTAAATCATGGAACTATATTGGGAAAAAAGGGGTTCGTCCCGGAAAAAAATTGGTGATTTATGTTCCTGAAAACGAGTCAAAGAAAATTGATTTAAAATTAGCCAAGTCCGAAGAGAAAGACGCTAAAGAAGTTAATAGTGTTTCAACAAAGCGTTTAGCAGTGAACTCTGCTAAATCAAGTAATTCAAAGTCAAAAGGGAATACAAAATCAAAGTATCATAAGGTTAAAAGTGGCGAATCGCTTTATGTTATTGCAAAGAAATATGGTGTTTCGATTGATGAAATTAAATCAGAGAATAATTTGAAGTCTTCGAACCTTCAAATTGGGCAAACATTAAAAATTCCTAACTAAACTGTCAGAAATTTCTATTATAGTTGCTACTGATTTGAATTATGCCATCGGAAAGGACAACCAACTTCTTTGGCATCTTCCGGCGGATTTACAGTTTTTTAAAAAAACCACTATGGGTTGCCCAATTATCATGGGAAGAAAAACGTATGAATCAATTGGAAGATTGTTACCCGGTCGACTGAATGTGATTATTTCACGAAACAAAGATTTGTCAATTGAAGGAGCTTTAGTTTGCAGTAGCCTTGAGCAAGCTATAGAAGAAACCAAAACAAATGAAAAAGTTTTTATTATTGGAGGCGGTGAGATTTATAAATCTAGCTTACCAATAGTCCATGAAGTTTATCGTACCAAAGTGCATTCTGAATTTGAAGCAGATACTTTTTTTCCAAACCTGGAGAAAGAGGGTTTTGATGTTGTTTGGCAGGAATCTCATCTTGCTGATGAAAAAAACAAGTTCGATTACACCTATGAGAAATGGGTAAGAAAGACCTAGTTTTCAAAAAGAACTAAGTGCTGAAAATTATCCGCCTTTATTAAATCCAATAAATTTTCTACAAAATCCTTTTCAAAAAAGGATAAATACATCGTAAAATTATCATGCCTTTCCTGCATAATACCCGAAGGATAAATTTTTGAATGTATGTATTCTATTGAACCAGTTAAATTTTCTGATTGTTTCTTTATTGCCCGATTGGCTTTAGTTTCTAATGCTTTAATACTATTCAATGTTTTTTGCATTTCAGCGTTTACGCTTGGCTTTAATGTAGTATCAATATTTTCCAGCCTGCTTCCTAATTCATTAAATAATGATGTGATCTTCTCAGACTCTGTGGTTAAATCCACATTTAACTCGTGCTTCGCCAATACTTTTTTTATTAAGACATCTTTATTTTCAAAAATTTCATCTATATCTAAGTTGACTTTGTCAATTTTCTTCTTTACGCCGGCAGGAACCAAAGTTATACTTTGACGAAAGTGAAGAATTGGAAATTGGATTCCCAGCATTTTAAATATTTCCAAATACTCTAACCAATAACTCAATTCACCAGGTCCGCCAACATAGGAAATGTTTGGCAAAATGCTTTGTTGATATAAAGGTCTTAGAACAACATTAGGACTAATTTTCTCCGGTGTTGATTCAATTATTTTATTTAGTTCGTCTTTAGAAAATTGTTTATTTAATCCTTGAATATAGAAGCCATTTTCATTTTTATCAATTCTATACCTATTGCCATTTTCAAAAAGAAAACAATTTC
This sequence comes from Bacteroidia bacterium, assembly GCA_050186555.1. Classification (GTDB taxonomy): domain Bacteria; phylum Bacteroidota; class Bacteroidia; order B-17B0; family Aurantibacillaceae; genus Aurantibacillus. The sequence continues at coordinate 17,675 of JBFWYJ010000008.1, read as the reverse complement.
CATTTCTATTAGTTATTTGTATGGGATATTTTTTATTCTTAAGGTAATGAATGGTTTTATCCAAAGCATTTTCAATAATATCTTCAAAGCAATCGATTTGAAATAATTTTGCAGTTTGTTTTTTAAAAAACAATGAATTCCCATCAACAATAACCAAACCGTATTTTCCGAATAATTCATTTACAAGGCATCTGGTTGCTAACCCTAAGTTTTTCTGACTGTATGCATCTTCAAATATCTTTATTGCATGTTCAGTCGATTCAGATCCGCCAAGCAATTCTTTTATTTGAAGTATTAATTCTGTAATGTCATTAGTTGGCATTTCACCTGCAGGCCCGGAATAATCAGTAGCCAATTTCAGTTGCTGACTATAAATATTAACATGATTTATCTCTTCAATATCATGGTCTTCACTTGCCAACCAATAAACAGGGATGAAGTTTTTCTCAGGAAAATTTGTTTTTAACCATTCACATGTTTTAATAACAGTTGCAATTTTATAAATAAAAAATAATGGTCCTGTGAAAAGACAAAGCTGATGGCCTGTTGTAATGGTGTAGGAATTGTTGTCAGATAAAAGATTAATGTTGGCAATAGTTTCTTGATTCGTATTTGAAACCAGTTGACTTTGTAGATTTAGTTCATCTACTAAAGCTTTTCTGTCAAAATTCCTGTATAGTTCCGGGTTGCTTAATAAGGATTTATATCCTTCTACGTCAGGATAGTGTTCATATAGCGAGTTAGTAGAATTTTCTTTGTTTAAATAATCCTTAACCAGGCTATTTAGCATACCTGTTTTCTCATAAGGCAAAAAAACAGATTTACTCATGATTATTGTTTAATTCCAAAAGCTAAGTCACCGGCATCGCCTAGTCCTGGAACAATATAAGACTGAGCGGTCAATTCTTCATCAATATCACCACACCAAATAGTCGAATTGGAGCTGTCAATGTTAGCTTTAAGGTGAGCAAGACCTTGTCTGCTTGCAATAATAGAAATGAAATGCGTGTGTTTTGGTTTACTTCTTGCAAGTAATTCTTTATAAGTTAGTACTAGTGAAGAGCCTGAGGCTAACATAGGATCACACAAGATTAACGTTTTGTTATTTAAATCAGGACTTGCCAAATATTCTAACGCAATATCAAATGAATTGTCTTTATGATGTCTTCTATAAGCGCCAATAAATGCATTTTCAGCTTTATCAAAAATGTTTAGTATTCCTAAATGGAGAGGCAATCCGGCACGCAATATAGTTGCGATAACAGGTTGTTCTTTTAAAACTTTACTTGTTGCTGTTCCAAGTGGGGTTTCTGTATCTACTTCAATATAATCCATTGTCTTACTTATTTCATAAGCTAAGATTTCGCCCATGCGCTCCATGTTTTTTCTGAAACGCAAACTGTCTTTTTGGATATTTACATCTCTGATCTCTCTAATGAATTCAGAAAATATCGAATTGGTTTTGGTTAATTGATGTATCATTGTTCTGTTTTTAGTTCTATATAGAGATTAATCTCTTTTTGATAGGAAGCTTTATCGTAAACCTGCAATGCTCTTTTGTACTCTTTAAACCCAGGTGCTTCACAGATAAGTGTATATTTTCCGGGTGGTAAAATTATAATAAATCTTCCGATTTCAGGATTCGGAACATAATTTCCTACTATTTCATTGCTAATATTATTATACACGGTCAGGTAGGTTTCTCTAAATTCAATCAACTGAGTAGAGTCTTTAGGTAATATGTTCCCAATTAATATGGTATAATCGTTTTCAATTTCATTAAATGTTACACGGTAGATATCATAATCGCCTAATCCACCTCCTCGTAATGAAGCAACGTATCCATATTTACCGTTTTTAGAAATTCTAAAATTGAAATCGTCATATGAAGTGTTGAGAGGATAGCCCATGTTCAAGGGTTTGCTGAACTTGCCTGTTTCTTCATCAATTTTGGCTTTAAAAATATCATATCCGCCCATACTGCTGCTTCCTTTACTGCTGAAATAAAAAGTATTACCATCAGGACTTAAATTCGGAAAATCTTCATCGTATTTGGTGTTTATATCTGCTCCCATATTCATTGCATCACTCCATTTACCATTTGGTAATTTTTTACAAGAGTATAAATCCGTTCCTCCAAAGCCACCTTTTGCGTTGCTTGCGAAATAAATTACACTGGCATCGTTATTAATACAGGCAGAAATAACATCACCATTTCCGTTGATCTTATCGTCAAGCGCTTCTAATTTTCCAAATTGTCCATTGTTATCCATTCGCGATAAGTACAATTTACTTTTTCCTTTCAGGTTGTTTTTCAAAATAATAAGAATGTCGCCCTTAGCATTCATCCCTATCACTTCTTCTCCGGAATTTCCTTTACATATTGGAGCGCCAATCACTTCAGATTCCATATATTCTCCGTTAACTACTTTTGACAAGTATATGGAGTTCATGTACTGCCCATTTAATAACCTTTCCGCATCCTTATTAATTGGTCTTTTACTGTTAAACACCATGTAGCCTTCGTTTTCATTAACAAAAGGATAATAATCTGCGAAGGCAGAATTAATACTAGGACCTAAATTTCTGAAGTTGACATTGATTGGAAACTTAGTTAATTCTTTTCCATTTAAGCAGTGTTGTATTTCAAGATCTGCTTCATCAGAAAGCTCGTGTCCTGATTTTACAATGTTTTTAAAACTTTTAAAGGCTTGTAATGCATCGTCGAAGCGATTGCTAAATTGGTACGCTCTTCCAAGTAAAAAATACGCAAGTGAATTGTCTTTTTGTTCGATGGTAACAATTTCCAGATGAGGAATGGCTTTTGACTTTTTTATATTCGAATTCAGATAACAAACGGCAAGATTATAATTGTATTCGATGTTTTTTGGTTCATCCGTTATTAATTGAAGATAAAATTCAATGGCATCTTCATAATTCTCGTTTTTAAACTTTTCTTCCGCTAATTTCTTAATTTCTTTAATGCTCTTATTACCCTGAGCCGCTATGGTTATTGATAGCATAATACTCAGGATGCATATTGAATATTTTATAGCTCTTCTCATTGATTTAAGCGAATTTACAAAAACAATTGTCAAATAAAAATAATTGATTTTAACAACGTTACACAGATAATTAGGTAATGTGGATTTAAGATTACTTGATAGAAATAATTACTTTTGATGTAGAAATGAAGAAAAATTCTTTCTCTGCTTTAATTGCATTTAGTATTATTACCGCACTATTAATTCTTTTAGTGTCTGTATCGGTTTCTGTTTATATAGACATACCATTAAAAGCAGATTATATATTACTTGAATTTTTTATTACTATTGTTGGCACATTTATTTTACTATATTACTTTTCTAATCAATTCTTTAACAAGAAAGTACAGCTGCTTAATGATAAAATAAAAGCGGCCTTTTTAAGTAAAAAAGTACCGTCTAAACAAAACCTTCTTGAAGAAGCTGATGCGTTTTCAAAATTGTCTGACCAGGTTGATTTATTAATTGCAGAGAGACAATTGGAGAAGAGTCATTTCGAGAACATGGATAGTTACAGAAGAGAATATCTGGGAAATGTATCACATGAACTGAAGACACCAATTTTTAATATTCAGGGATACTTAGATACTTTAATCCATGGTGGCTTGTATGACGAGCAAATAAACCTGGATTATCTTAAGCGCGCAGAAAAAAGTGTGGCTAGATTGATTTCCATAATTGATGATTTAGAAACAATTACACAATTGGAAAGTGGTGACATGCCTATTGATAAAGAACCATTTGATCTGGTTAATATGTGTAAGGATATTTTCAACCAAATGGAAATACAGGCAGCAAAGAAAAATATTTCTCTGGTACTGGCAAAGAAATACGACAAACCTATTTTGGTTAACGCAGATAAGTTTAGAATCAGACAAGTTTTAGTCAACCTAATTTCAAACAGTATCAAGTATGGAAGGGAGAATGGTAAAACTGAACTTAAGTTGTCACCATTCAACAAGGAAATAGTAATAGAAATATCTGACAATGGAATGGGAATTGAAGAAACACATTTACCAAGATTATTTGAACGATTCTATAGAGTTGATAAAGGTAGGAGCAGAGAGCAGGGCGGCACAGGTTTAGGATTAGCCATCGTGAAGCATATTTTGGAAGCTCATCATAAGTCGATAGTTGTTACAAGTAAAGTTGGCCAAGGCACAAAATTTAAGTTTTACCTGGAATCGGCTGACAACTAATGTTTAATGCTTCTTTCACAACATCCTTGATTGTTTCATAGGTGTTGTTGCATACCACTTTTTGAATTTCTTGTTTGTTGAACCATTTGATGTCGGTAATGTTCTCTTCAATTTGCGGAGTTAGTTTACCTTTAAAATCAGTACTCATAGAGAACCAATATGTTGTTTTTAATGCATAAGATTCCTTGTACGGATAAATATGATAAGTAGAAGATAATCCCTTAACAATTGTTAGTTTCCTTATCCCACATTCTTCTTCACACTCTCTAACGGCAGTCTCCTCAATTGTTTCACCCTCATCAATTTTGCCTTTGGGAAGATCCCAATGATTCAATCTATATATAAACAGATATTTATTGTTTTGATTTATTAATCCACCGGCAGCCTCAATCGAGTAAAAGTTTGATTCTAGCCATTTAAGCACTAGGTGTTTTTCTCCAATTATTAAAAGCGACTTTTTTGTAGAGCTAAAGAATTTTAATAGGATTTTCATCAATTTATTTTTATTCGAATCAAATTCTGTGACCTCTCCCATTTCAAAATCGGTATCCTCTTGATTACCAATGATAATTAATTTATCCTCAAAGTATATTTTAATGTTCATAACTAAGAATGCTAATAGCTTTTAGATTTTCTAATTTTGGGTATGACTTCATTTGATGAATCTACTCACAAAGTAGCGGAATTCCTCCTACAAATCAAAGCAATAAAATTGCAACCGGATAATCCTTTTGTTTGGGCAAGCGGTTGGAAATCGCCAATATATTGCGATAATAGAAAGACTTTGTCCTTTCCATCTATAAGAACCTATATCCGACAGCAATTTGTTGCAACAATTAATAAAAACTTTGCTAAGCCGGATGTTATTGCCGGTGTTGCCACGGGAGGTATTGCTCAGGGAGCATTGGTTGCGCAGGAGATGGGATTGCCTTTTGTATATGTACGAAGTGAGGCAAAGAAACATGGGTTAACAAATATGATTGAAGGTGTTGTAGAAGAAGGACAAAGCGTTGTAGTTATAGAAGACTTGATAAGTACAGGTGGAAGTAGTTTGAAAGCAGTTAGTGCTTTGCGAGAGAAGGGGTGTTCCATAAAAGGAATGGCAGCAATTTTTACTTATGGATTTGATGTGGCCAACGAGAATTTCAAAAAGGCCAATTGTAAAGTTGAAACTTTAACGAGTTACGACACACTAATATCAGTTGCGCTTCAGAAAGGTTATATTACTGAGAATGATATAGACAGCTTAAATGAGTGGAGAATAGCACCGGATAAATGGAAACAAGAAACAGTAAAAAAATGAATAAGTTAATTTTAGTATTTTCTTTGGTGTTCTCATCATTAATGTATGCTCAAGACAAAAGTCTTGAAGGCAAACAGTATATTGAACTAAGCGGCACCAGTGAAACGGATATTATTCCTGACCAAATAATAATATCTATTCAGTTAAGAGAACATCAAGGAAAGGAAAAAGCTTCTTTGGATAAACAAGAAAGTGACCTAAAAGAGGCGCTCAAGGAACTTGAGATTCCATTAACCGATTTGGTTATAAGCGAAGCTAATGCCAATTATCAAAAGTATTTGTTGAAGAAAAACGATGTTGTAAATATGCGCAAGTATCTTTTAACGTTAAAGAAGATAGATTCATTCGATAAACTTTTTAAAAAACTGGATGAGTTAAATGTAGACGATGCAGACATTTACAAATTGAATCATACCAAATTAACAGAGTTCGCCAAAGCCAATAGAATTAAGGCAATGCAGGCCGCTAAAGAAAAGGTAGATTATCTTTTAAGTGCGGTTGGACAAAAAGCAGGTATGCCAATTATTATCAGAGAAATTGAGAACAGTGTTTTTGACAAACCTGAAGCCAATCCAAGTTATTATCGTTATAGAGGAAGCAGAGCGTCTAACATGATTCAGTCTTTCAGTAATGAAATGTCAGGTGGTGTTTCTGATAAATCCGTTGAAGTATTATCATTTACCAAAATTAAGTTACGTGCTTCTTATCATGTGAAGTATGAAATACTTTCCAACTAAATAATTAATGTCAGATTTTGTAATTAAGGGAGATGAGCTTGAATGTTTATCCGGTAAAGAAGCATTGTATAATTTTCTAACGGATTTTGGAAATTTTGTAAAAATCTTGCCGGAAGACAAAACATCAAACTTTTCATTTGATGAAACTTCATGTAGTTTTAATATCAATGGTATTACGCCAATGAAAATCGTCTTGGCTAATAAGTCGCCGTTCGATGAAATCAATTATCAAACAGAAGGGCTTGGTAAGTTTAGTTTCAGACTAAACGTGAAATTCAATCAAAGCAATGGGAAAACAAAATCAATAATTGAATTAGGTGGTAATCTTAATCCATTCATATTAAAAATGGCAGAAAAACCACTTAAAGACCTTGTGGTTTCAATGAATGATAAACTTTCAAAATTGGAAGTTTAGTGTGCTGATTCCTTTTTTTCTGCTTTTTTCTTAGTAAATCTATCATCTGTCAAAGCCAAAAGGAAGTTTTCCAAATCTTTCTTCTCATCTTCGCTTAATCCCAATGGTTTACTTAGAAGTGTATCACGATTAATGCTATTGCTAATAAACTTATCCGGCTCGTTATAATAGTCAATTACTTCTCGTAATGTTTTGTGTAATCCGTTATGCATATACGGTGCTGTCATGGCAATATTTCTTAGGCCTGGAGTTTTGAATTTACCAATATCACTTTCTTTCTTTGTTACATTGTATCGTCCTTTATCATTCAAATCTTTTCCGTTGTAAATACCAATATTTTTAAACTGATCATTACCGGTAAAATCAATCCCGAAATGGCAGTCAAAACATTTAGCTTTACCATTAAATAATGCTAATCCACGTTTCGCGCTTGCAGATATAGCTGTAGAATCTTTACCACGCATAAATCTGTCGAATGGCGTTTCAGATGTTTCAAGCGTTCTTTGGTAATTTGCCAGAGCTTGTGCAACTAACTCGCGACTAGGTTTTTTTCCGTAAATAAGGTAAAAAGACTTATTGTAGTACTCATTTTGAATTAATCTTTTTATCGCAATTGACAAAGGTAAATCCATTTCAACCGGATTTTCAATTGGTCCTAACGCTTGTTCTTCTAATGTAGCAGCTCTGCCATCCCAGAAATAGAAGTTTCTATCAGTCATATTCATACATGAAGGTGTATTTCTATCCCCTTTTTTACCTTCAACGCCTTTGCTTGTTGGTGAATTATCTGCAAAGGCAAATTCAGGCTTATGACAGCTGGCGCAACTAATTGTTGTGTCTCTTGATAAAATTGGGTCAAAAAAGAGTTTTTCTCCCAATTGTTCCTCAGTTGCAGCATACGTTACCGGCTTCTCGCCGCAAGATGTTAGTAAAACAAAAAATAAGCTAAATAATGCAAGTTGTTTCATGTTGTAATTCATTTACTATTAGAATTTTAATATCTTTATCTGACTTTGCAAAGGTACAAATTATAATGGATAGCAAAAAAGAATTAGAAGAGCAACAACCAATAGAACTACCGTTTAAAAACTTGTTTTTAAATGCCGGATACATTGATGGCGGCAATAAGTTTTGGATGTATTTAATGGGGATTTCCTTTACGCTTTTCTTTTATTTAATTGTTGGAAATTTATTGGTATTACCCTTGTTTAACAGGGCACTTGAAGTTGGCATTTCTATCAATGAAATAACCCGAAACGTTTATCTCCTTTTTGATGCGGAAAGACTGCAAATAGATAAGAATATCATTTTACTAATTCAATTTGGCTTATTCGTGTCTGCCGCAATTGGTTTCTGGATAGGAATAAAGCTGATACACAAGAAAAAGTTTATTTCACTTCTTACTGCCTTTGAGAAATTTAGATTTAAGCATTTCTTTTTCTCGTTCACTGTTTGGTCAATTGTTCTAATTATTAACATGGTTATTTCTTTAATAACCAACCCTCAGGATATGCATTTGCAGTTTGATTTGCCAAGGTTCTTATTGCTGTTTTTATTATGCATTGTTTTTCTTCCAATTCAGACTTTAATGGAAGAAGTGTTTTTCAGAAGTTACCTTTTACAGGGATTATCTCAGGTATTTAAAAACGGAATTGTCCCACTAATAATTACTTCATTGTTTTTTGCTGTTGCACACATGTCGAATCCGGAAATTAGTGCTTATGGAACAGGACTTATGTTTGCCTACTATCTGCTATTTGCCATTTTTTTGGGTGTAATTACGTTAATGAGCGAAGGATTAGAACTGGCCTTTGGTTTGCATCTTGCCAATAATTTGCTTTCTGCATTAATGGTTACATCCAAACATTCCGTTTTAAAAACAGACGCCATATTTTTTGTAACTACTGAAGATGCTGCATCCGAATTAGTATTGGCTATTTGTGCCTTAGTAGCAGTATTTGTATTATTTACAATAAAGTTCAAATGGAAAGATTTTTCGCTATTAATCAAGTAAAGGCTGTTATGATCAAATCTTTAAAATTCATCATATTAATCATTTTAGCTGTTGGAGCAAAAGCAAATGCTGCATCAACAGATTACATTTATAAAATAGATTTAACCAGGGTAAAAGATGATAAATTGCAGGTTAGTTTGCAAACCCCTAAATGCGACCAGGATGAAGTTCGTTTTTGCTTTCCCGCAATGGTACCCGGAACTTACGAAGTATATAATTTTGGAAGATTTGTTTCTAATTTGAAGGCATACGACAAATCAGATAAAGAATTGCCTGTTAAGAAAATTAATGATAATATATATTCTATCTCATCAGCAAAAGAGTTGGCTAAAATCAACTATGAAGTTGAAGATACTTGGGATACGCAATTAAAGGAAAAAGTTGTTTTTGAACCGGGCGGAACAAACATTGAGGACAAGAAAAATTTCAGCATCAATACGCATGGCTTTTTTGGATATTTTGATGGTATGCTTGGAAATAAGTTTGTCTTAGAATTTACAAAACCCAGCGGTTTTTATCCTGCTACGGGATTAACAAATGTTTCTATTGGGAATGAAAAAGATGTGTTAACGGTAAATGGGTATCATGAATTAGTAGATTCTCCAATCATGTATTCTATTCCTGATACAACCGTAGTTCAGGTGGCAAATACAAAAGTTTTGGTCGCTTGCTATTCTCCAAATAAGAAGGTTTCTTCCCATTTTATTGCAAATACAATTAGCGAAATGTTGTATGCGCAAAGAGATTATCTTGGTGGTGTTCTGCCGGTTGAGAAATACGCATTTCTTTTTTACTTTACTGATAAGCCTACACTATCGGGTTCTCACGGGGCATTAGAGCATTCTGCTTCGTCTTTTTATGTAATGCCTGAAATGGATAGTATGTATATCGAACAAGAAGTAAGAGATGTTGCAGCCCATGAGTTTTTTCATATTGTTACCCCATTAAATATTCACTCTAAGGAGATTGGCGATTTTGATTTTATCAATCCTAAAATGTCAGAACATCTTTGGCTTTACGAAGGAATGACCGAGTACGCTGCACATCATGCACAAGTGAGAGCCGGTTTGATAGGTATCGATGAGTTTATAAATGTGATGATGGGAAAGTATGAAACAAGTATCAATGCTTACAATGATACCATGAGTTTTACTTTTATGAGTAAAAATGTGCTGACTGAAAAAATTCATACGCAATATGGAAATGTTTATGAAAAAGGCGCTCTGATTGGCATGTGTCTTGATATTTATTTAAGACATTTGAGTGAAGGTAAATATGGAACACAAAATTTAATGAAGGACTTATCAAAGAAATATGGTAAAACTGTTTCGTTTGAAGATCATACTTTATTTGAAGAAATTGAGAAGTTAACCTATCCGGAAATTGGTGTGTTTTTCAAGAAGCATGTTGCAGGCAAAGAACCATTACCTATTAAAGAGGTGTTTGAAATGGTTGGGTTAAAGTATTACAAAGAAAAGATGGTTAAGAATTTTTCTTTGGGAAATTTTGATGTGGGATTCAACGAAGAAACTCAACGTCTGATAGTTTCTGATATAAGTGATTTGGATGATTTTGGAAGAGAAATGAAATATCAGGTTGGTGATGAGCTAATCAGTATTAATGGCACAGAATTAAAATCGGAAAACATACAAGCAGTATTTACAAATTATTTTACTACAGTTAAGGAGGGAGATATTGTGAAGGTTGTTGTTGCTAGAACAAAGGGAAAGAAAGGCAAGTTAAAGCAAGTTGAGCTATCAGCAAAGGCAAAATTAGTTGAACAAAAGCAGTATAATATGATTGATGTTTATGAAACTTTAACAGATAAACAAAGCGCTACAATTAAGGGTTGGCTTGGTTTTAGCTTAAATTAAATGCAATGATTCGTAACTCAATTTTATTTTTATTGTCAATTTTGTTTGCATTTCAATGTGCAGCTCAGAAACCTTTGGCTCCCGGTGAGTACACAAGCAAGAACAAGAAAGCAATTAAGTACTACGAACAAGGTCAAAAGTATTATCAGGTTCGTAAAGATGACGAAGCCGAAAAAGAAGTTTACAAGGCTGTAAAAGAAGATGATAATTTCATTGAAGCCCACATGGCTTACGCCCAAATTCAAGCCGCTAAAGGCGATTATGCTCTGGCAGAGGAGCATTACAAAAGAGCCATAGAAATTAACCCAAAGTTTTATTCCAGAGTTTTTTTTGATTATGGTCTGTGCCTTTTTTTGCAATCGAAATATGATGATGCTAACAAGGCATTTAAAACCTATCTGACATTTGAACGATTAAATCCGAATACTAAAGAGGAGGCAGAATTTTATCAGAAATGTTCTGAGTTTTCTGCAATTGGTATTAAGAATCCAAAACCGTTTAATCCAATTAATGTTGGTGAAGGAATAAATACTACGAATGATGAGTATTTTCCTGCTATAACAGGTGACGGCAATCAGTTTTTATTTACCAGATCTTTACCAATTGAAGAGAATCCTAATTTTTATAATGAAGATTTTTATTTCAGCAATAAAGCAAAAGGTGTTTGGCAAAATGCCATCTCGATAAAGGAAATTAATAGTATAGGAAATGAGGGGGCTCCAACTTTGTCAGCAGATGGAAAGATTATGTTTTTTGCATCTTGTTCCAATGAATTTGGAGATTATGGCGCACAAGACAGAAAAGGTTACGGTAGCTGCGATATTTTTTATTCTCAGAGGATTAATGGTAAATGGACGCGTCCTAGAAATGCCGGAGCTAATATAAATACTTCTCATTGGGAGACACAGCCAAGCTTTAGCTCCGATGGTAAAACATTGTATTTCATCCGCGGTTTATTATCAAGGGGTAATATGAAAGAACAGGATATCTATATGAGTCAGATTGGTCCAGACGGTAAGTTTTCAGTTGCAGAAAAATTATCTGATGTGATTAACTCAAAAGGCAGAGAAGAATCTGTTTTTATTCATCCGGATAATCAAACTTTATATTTTAGTAGTAACGGACATGTTGGGTTTGGTGGCCTTGATATTTTTATGAGCAAAAGGCAGCCGGATGGAAATTGGGGAGCTCCAATTAATCTAGGTTATCCAATTAATACTGCAAGTGATGAGAATAGTTTGTTGGTTGGACCAGATGGAACAATCGCTTATTTTGCAAGCAACAGAAAAGGCGGGATAGGTGGATTGGACATTTATCAATTTGAAATGCCAAAAGAAATAAGGCCAGAGAAAATTACTTATACCAAAGGAAAAATCTATGACGCTAAAACAAAACAACCCCTTGAGGCAAATTTTGAATTAATAGATGTCGACAATGGTAAAACAGTAACACAATCTTTTAGTGACGCAACCGGAGAATTTTTTGTGACAATAACGGCCAATAAAAACTACATGGTGAATGTGAATCGCCCTGGTTACTTATTTTACAGTGAAAATTTCTCAATGAAAAATCAAGAAACAGACTTTAATAAGCCTTTTGTAATTGATATTCCACTGGAGCCTATTGATGTTGATGGAGTAGTGGAGCTAAAGAATATTTTCTTTGACGTAAACAAATGGGATTTAAAACCTGAAAGCAAGGCCGAATTGGAAAAGTTAACACAGTTTTTGTCGTCTAATCCTAAACTTAAGATTGAATTAGGCGGACATACAGATAACAGTGGAGATAAAAAATTCAACGCAACATTATCAACAAACAGAGCAAAAGCAGTTTACGATTATTTAATTACCAATGGTAAAATTGAGGCGACAAGATTATCGTATAAAGGTTATGCCGATACTAAACCTAAGGTGCCAAATGATAGTCCTGAAAACAAAGCAAAAAATCGTAGAACGGAGTTTAAAGTAATATCAAAATAATATGAGAAAAATTTTCCTTTTAGTATTAATCGTATTGAGTTTAGGATTAAACGCTCAATCATTTTACAAAGGTGCCTTGGTTACAGAAGTAAGAACAGGTCTGGAGATTTATAACGCATTTGTTAGTGCTCATCATACCGGAGGTAACAGAACAATCGATACAATTTACACAGACAAAGCCGGTAACACCTATTTTGGCTTGGGAGCGGAGTACGGATTGCATAAATATGTTGGTGTCGGACTAAGTTTTAATTCTCATAAATACCTGACAGATAAAGATACAGTAACAAATACCAGGCCCCTGTCAAGAGCCAACAATATTATGGCAATGGTTAATATACATCCTATAACAACTAAAAAATTTGATTTGGTGGTAGGAGCAGATTTTGGTTATTCCGGATTTAAAATGCAGTCAAATGATAGCTTAAATACTTATGTAAAAGGAACAGGTTTTTGTTTTTCCGGTTATCTGAATCCAAGAATTTATTTCGGAAATTTTGGTATTCAATTTAAGTTAAGCACACCATTTGCCCGTTACGGAAATGTAACAACCAACAATGAAAGTTTCAATAAAAACAACAGTTACAATTGGATTAAATTTTCTGCTGCCTGGGGTATTGGGTTTGGTATTCAATACCGTTTCTTAAAGGACAAATCTTCTGTGAAAGAAGATACCAAGTTGAATGATGTGAGGTAGGGTTTTTCTTTTTAATTTCAAATTATAATTTCAATGTTACTTTTTTCTTGATAAGGGCAATGCGCAGCATTGAGCCAGGTTGTGCGAAGGAGTAACCAAAACCTGCCTGCCGGCAGGCAGGAATCAAGAAAATCTGATTCACCGCACAAGCTAAACGCCGGCGCAGATTTTCTAGCCTACGCACGTTCAAAAATCCGTCAGTTCGAGTGCCTAAAACGCCTTAGCGTTTTAGGAGTATCGAGAACTAGACGATTAAATGTATTCACTTCTCGATACTATTTACTTCGCAAATCACTCGAGTGACACCAAAACCCTCTTCCCTTAGGGAAGGGGGCAGGGGATGAGTTGCTTGCTTTAATATGTCAATATTCCCAAAATCTACGATACATAGTAGTTTTATCCTATATCTTAAAAAGACAAACTGGTTATTCATATGATTAAGAATTATCAGTATGATTCAAGTATTGTCTCACCAAGAATTGTTTTATTATGAACTTAACAATGATCTAATTATTCTACAAAACATAGCAACTAAAGGAGACTTGCTGAATTACATTTGTAATTTATGGTAAAGAAGGAAACATCACTGTTTATTGCGGATGAATTGATAATAAGTAAGATTTATTACATCAGAGGGCATAAGGTTATGCTAGATAAGGATTTAGCGGAGTTATATGAAGTTGAAACAAAACGATTAAAAGAGCAAGTTAGAAGAAATGCAGATCGTTTTCCTGGACATTTTATGTTTGAATTAACCAAAGAAGAAGCTGAAGTTTCAAGGTCGCAAATTGCGACCTTGAAAAGAGGAGAGAATATTAAATACTTACCGTATGTATTTACAGAACACGGAGTGTTACAATTATCCAATGTTTTAAAGAGCAAGCGTGCTATAGCAGTCAGTATTAAAATTATTGATGTGTTTGTAAAATTAAGAGAAGCTCTTATGGACAATACGGAGTTACGTCTTGCAATTGAAGAAATTAGAAAGAAAACTGATAATAACACCAAAAACATTGAAGTTGTTTTTCAGTATTTAGATGAGTTAATTGATAAGAAAAATAACCAAAATCCAAGAAAACAAATTGGTTATAAAATGTAAAAAAGAAAGGGATGATCACTTCTCTCTCTATAGCCATCGGGAACCATCACGCTTTGCGTGATCACTCGAAGAGACATGCTCATCAGTTGTAGTCAGAATTGCTATAAATAATGAATAAAATATAATTCAATTCGAGTTTTAGAGAATGTGTCAGTTCGAGTGCCTAAAACGCCTTGGTGTTTTAGGTGTATCGAGAACTAGACGATTAATTGTGTTCACTTCTCGATAATATTTGCTTCGCAAATCACTCGAAGTGACACGCTACCCTCTTCCCTTCGGGAAGGGGGCAGGGGGATGGGTATCACTCCAAAAAACTTATTGCAATAATTTGAATTTTACGTTCTCTAGCTGCAAACGGACTATAAACGGAATTTTTCTTGTCCTTTAAATCATCACTAACTTTACTCTTAGGTAATTCTCCTATATCAACATCTTCAAAGGTGATAGAGCCTTCTCCAGGATTTTGATTGTTAATGTATTTCATAAAGTAGCCGTTTTCATATTCAAGAAAATAATTTCTTAAACTGCTAATACGGCGCTTTGCTAAATTAACATTGTAGTCTGTACTGGCTAAAGGACTGCAATATCCTTTCATGGTAATTTTTACTTGTTCGTTTTTTAATAATACTTCTTTTAATAGCTTTGCAAAACGGGCTAACTCATTCATTCCTACATCTACACTGTCTGCGAAAAACTCTTCAATACGTTCCATAGACTCTGTTTTATCGTCTTTTTCCAATCCCGAAGAATACTCTTTTAAATATTGCGGTTTTAAAGCTTTGTAGTCTGTGTAGGTTTTTTCATAGTTCTTTTTGGTAGTAATCGCTTTAGTTTTTGGATCGGGCTCATCATTATGGAAATACAAGGTTAAAGGTACTAACACTTTCATTTGGCCTTTTAACAACTGAACGGTGTCAATTGGAGGCAATGGTTTTTCTTTTGGCTCAACCGGAAATCTGTATATATCATTACAACAATTGAGTTTATGCTCAAAATAAGAACCAATTCTATTACTCGAAACGTAGGCAAATGTATGTTGCTTGTTAACGGAATAATGAATATCATTAAAAGGGCTATTAATAGGATAACCTGCATTTACCGGTTTAGTAAATCCACTGTCTGTTAAAGTGCTTCTGAAAATGTCAAATCCACCTAATCCTGCGTGGTAAGTACTACTGAAATACAACACTCTTTGATCAGATACAAACCAGGGAGTTATTTCATCATCAGGCGTATTTACCAAGGTTCCTGCATTAACGGGTGAAGCATAAGTTCCTGATTTTTCTAAAATTGAATACCAAATATCATATCCTCCTTGTCCACCACCTCTATTACTTGCAAAAAACAAATATGTTGTATCACCTATTTGACAAAGATTTGGTTGGGAATTACTCGTTCCTTTTAAATTAATTGGTTCAGGCAATGCTAGCATAGGCTTCCATTTCTCTCCTTCTTTTTCGCTTTGAAACAATTCGCATGCATATTCAGTAGAATTTTTATTGGAACATCTTGAAATAATCATTTTGTTACCTGATTCATCAAAGGTTATGTTGGCATTATGAACATACGTTGCGTTAATGTTTGTATCCAATTTTTTTATTTTTTCCCAACCCGTTGTGTCCTCATGTGATTGATATATTGTATTAATTGGTGTTTGATTCTCATCGTATTTATCTTTTGACCTTAATGAAGAAAAATACAAGGTGCTGTCTTTTTCAAAAGCTGCATATTCGCTTACTTTACTATTAATGATTGAATCCAGGTGCTCAATTTTTATTGGTAAAGGATTTGCAATCAATATTTGTGCTAAGTCACAGGCTTCAATTTGCACCAGACTTTTTTCTCTGTAATATTTGTACTTGGCTTTTTTAGCCCTACTAGACCGTGAAAATTTAGTATACCATTTTTTTGCTTGTTTGTAATCTTGTTTGTGTTGAAGGATTTGAGCTTTATAAAAAAAAGTTAAAGGATATTTTTTGCCTTTATCAGTTTCAATAATTTTTGTGTACCAATAGTCAGCAATGTCTAAATCAAAATTCAATCTGCTGGCATTTGCGTATTCGTAATTTACTTCGGTTTTAGAGCTATCTCTTGCAATTAATTTACCATAGAAGACAGCCGCACTATACCAGTCTTTTTCCAGCATGGCATTTTCTGCCTGTATGCGCAGTGTTTTATTGCTTTGAGAAAAAAGATAATTCGGTAGTAAGACCAAAAATGCAAAGGAGAGAGATATGGTGAAGATTTTAAAATTCATCTTACATGAATACAGGACAAGGTTTCTTTTTAATTATTGTTTGGTATTTCTTAAACATGATATAAATGACATAAATTTCAAATCCTCCTCTACGGTTAGTAGCTGCTGTAAATTTGCTGGTATTAATATCATAGGCAATCCCAGCCTGTAAATCACGATAAGTATATCCTCCTCTTAAAATAAAAGCGTCTTTTGCTCTCAGGCTTAATCCACCTAATACTGCTTGATTAGCGTCTTTTTTTAAATAGTATTTTAATGAGGCATGCGGTAATAATTCATTGTATTTTCCTTGTCTGTTGTAGTTTAATTCTGCAATTAAGTCAACATTGTTTGACACTGGTGTGGAGAAGAATGCATAAACACCTGTTCTAAAATCAAGCTTGCTCAAATTATTACCCTGATAGGTGATTTTTGGAGTTGTTAAGTGGTTTAAACTCGTTGCTAAAATAAATCTTTGCCTTCTGTTTAATAAATATTGGGCGGCAAATCCCATATTCAAATCTAGATAAGTATAATTTGTCCAGTCAAAATTTTCTCCTGTTGGATCTGAACTGTTGTAATTCAATCCGTCAAACTGACTGTCAAATGTCATTTTATTATAATCAAATCCAACTTGATTTAATCCCAAATTCAAACCTCCGGAAATAAGTAAACTGCTGTCTTCTTTTGCCGAGTAAATGTAACTCCCACTTCCATAAAGTTGTGTAATGCCATACCTCGCATCGCCGGCTCTGTCATTATTAAAAAGCAAACCTACACCAATCGAATTTTTATTTTTTGAACTCGGTCTAAATCTGTGATCTCCTCCAAAACTGATGGTTGAATAAGGAACGGGTACGGCCGACCATTGTGTTCTGTAAATTGCATTAACGCGATAATCCCCATTGAAAAAACCAGTTAAGGATGGATTAAGGTTTAAAAGAGAACCGCTAAATTGGGAAAAGTGAATGTCTTTACCTTTAACGCTATAAAGACCGACAGTTAATACAAATAAAATAATCCTAAGTAATTTCACTGTTAAAACAAATATACTAAAAAGTAAGTACTTGTAAAACAG
>JBFWYJ010000007.1:0-21400 GCA_050186555.1 Bacteroidia bacterium | reverse complement strand
ACTAGCCAATGGTTACATAACAGTTGTACCAACACAAGTTGATTTGACGGCACATAATTATTTACAATCAATTAAAAACACCAAACTGTGATGGTAGATAAATACAAATACGACAAAATTTGGATTGGCTTAATTATTGGAGTCATTTTTCCGTGGATAATTTTCGGTTTGTACTATTTCTTATTACATGACAGAAAAGAGATTCAACAAGACGACATTCACTATTTACTTAATCAAGAACTCTTATTAAACGTATTTAAAATTTGTTGCGGGACCAATTTGTTATGGTTTTATATTGGCCTAAATAAAAAAATGACAAATTTCACCAGAGGTATTATTGGGAGCGTATTGGTTTATGCTTTAATCATTGCTTATCTAACTTTTTTTAGTTTCGAATGAAATTATTTGTCATAGCCGGAGAAGCAAGTGGAGATTTGCATGCATCTAATTGCATGAAAGAAATGTTGTCACTGAATCCTGATTTAGACATAGAATTTACCGGTGGACCACTAATGGAAAAAATCACCGGCAAAAAATCTTTGATTCAATTGGAGAAAATGGCATTCATGGGTTTTTTTGAAGTGATAAAAAATCTCGGCACGATAAAGCATAACTTTAAAATTATTAAAGAGAGGATTTTACAATTTAAACCTAAAGCAATATTGCTGGTTGATTATCCCGGATTTAATTTACGAATGGCTGAGTGGTTAAGTAAAAAAGGATTCTCTGTTTATTATTACATCTCTCCTACTGTTTGGGCATGGAAAGAAAAACGGGTTGAAATCGTACGCAAATACATTAAGCAAATGTATGTGATACTACCGTTTGAGAAAGCTTTTTACAAAGAAAGAGGAATCGATGTACAGTATTTTGGTCACCCATTAATTGATGTGGTAAAAGAAAAAAAAGCAACATTACCCGGAAGAGAGGCATTCATTAAAAACAACCATCTTTCTTCATATCCTATAATTGCAGTATTACCCGGTAGCAGGAAACAGGAGGTTGAAAGAATGTTGGGGATAATGACTGAAGTAGTACCCTATTTTACAAACTACCAATTTGTAATTGCGGGAACAAAAAATTTAGATGCTTTTCTTTATAATAGCATTAAGAGTGAAAGAGTAAAAGTAATATTTGACCAAACCTATGAATTAATGCATCACGCAGAAGCAGGCATCATTAAGTCGGGTACCTCTACGCTGGAGAGCGCCTTATTTGATTTGCCACAGGTAGTTTGCTACAAAGCAGGAAGCATTTCGTATCATATTGCTAAAAAACTGGTTGATTTGGAATATATATCTCTGGTTAATTTGATTTTAAATAAGCCGGCTGTTAAGGATTTAATTCAAGATGATTTCAATGCAGAAAACATTAAAACAGAATTAGAATTAATTTTGAATGACATGATCTACAGAAATTCAATTATTTCTAACTATGATCATCTCCGTGAGTCTTTAAATGAAGGTGGTGTTTCAAAAAGAATTGCGTCTGATTTAATCACACAAATGGAGAATGTCTAAAACAAGTTTAAAATATCGCTTACCTCTTCTTGGTTTGGTACTGTTGTTAATTACAGTATTTAACAGCTCCTTTTTTATTCCATCAGACAATATTAAAATCAGAATTTACACACACGTTAAAATTCAATCGGTTCAATTAAATATTAACAGTGGAGAATATACCATTCAAGGTGATGGGAAATTTATTCTAAACTGTTCTGAAAACAATGCCTATAAAGTGATTCCGGCAGGTAATGGCGTTTCTGTTTACGAAAACGGTAATTTTATAGGCAATTACGCCTATTTAAAATTCAATGCTAAGAATGGCAGCGAGATGAAGGTGAAAATTACCAATCCTAACCGTAAACCAAGGATTTATCTCCAACATTTAATTTTTACAAACCTGGAAGGAATCTTACAGATTGTAAATGACGTAGAAATGGATAAATACATTTGCGGTGTTACAGAAGCAGAATCAGGTTACCGTTCCTCAGACGAATATTATAAAGTGCAAGCTATTTTAGCCAGAACATTTGCCTTAGCTCATATGCATAGACACAGTACTGAGGGTTATAGTTTATGCGACCAAGTACATTGTCAGGTTTACTACGGAAAACCACGAAGCGAAAGAATAGCTAAATCTGTTTATGATACTAAAAATCTGGTTGTTGTAGATGAAAATTTAAATTTGATTGTAGCTGCATTTCACAGTAACAGTGGTGGACAAACAGCAAACAGCGAAGATGTTTGGGGAAGCAAAACTTCCTATTTAAGAAGCATAATAGATACTTTCAGCACCGTAATGCCTCATGCCAACTGGTCGAGGAAAATGCTTACCGAAGATTGGCTTACTTACTTAAAATTAAAGCACAATTATCCGGTAGATGATGCAGAGGCTCTTGATATCGCTTTAAACTTCAAACAACCGGAAAGAAAATCCTATTTAGTAGCTAGTGCTGTAAAAGTACCGCTAAGACATGTTAGACAAGACTTACAGTTACGCTCAACATTTTTTAGCATTAAACCATTAAGTTCTGACAGTATTTTGTTTGAAGGAAAAGGATATGGTCATGGATTAGGCATGTGTCAGGAAGGTGCCATGAACATGAGTAAATTAGGTTATACCTACGACCAGATTTTGCATTTCTACTATCAAAACATAAGCATTATTGACATGAAGAAGCTTAGTTTTTTTAAAGATGAATGAATTAAATTCTTAATCGTTTTTCATCTTCGCTCCCTTGGTTGTTTCTAATAGATGAATATTATAAAATTTGCATGTATGTCATGAAAGATTTTCAAATATTGGAAGATAAATCCTTGCAATACATAAATAAACCATAATTATGCTTCCTATTAGTTAAGAGCTTGGTCATTATAAGATAATGTTATGCAGCTTGTTAGGCTTAAAGCGATGGCATATTATAATAATCAATCTAATTAAGCGTAAGGAATCGTTTAACGTAACAAAAATTAGGTTCACAACTTATTTAGTTGTATATTCGTATTCTTCAATGAAGATTGGGTCTCAATCTAAATTGTGTAAGCAACACAATCAGTTTAATCACGCAATTTTTTTTTAAGACATCTATACAGTGTGTAGGGATGTATATTTTAACAACAGCCTTAATTAATAGGCAAAAAAACAAAACAATGAAAAAAGGAACAGTAAAATTCTTTAACGAAGCAAAAGGCTTTGGATTTATTAAAGGGGAAGATGGACAAGAAATATTTGTTCACGCAACAGGTTTAAAGGATAATATCTCAGAAAACGACCAAGTGTCTTATGATATTGAGGTTGGCCGAAGAGGAGTAAACGCGATAAATGTAAGCTTAGCATAATTAAATCAAAAAAAGCAACCTTAAGGGTTGCTTTTTTTTAATCATTCAAACTAAATTGTTCTACAAATTAATAATTACAATTACTAAACATGAAAGCACAAGAAGTAATAAGCATATTGACTGAAATGTCATTTAAGGATTCAACCAGCAAAACAAATGTCGTAAAAATGTATCCGGAACTGGATCATTTCTTTGAAAAAGGCATGTACATTGAAAAGGTAGTTCAAAATTGTCTCGAAAATGGCAACTGCGCAATAACATTCGTTTTTAGATACTATAACGCCTCACAATCAAAAATTAATTAGCCCAGGCAGGTACTTGACTTTCCTTTTGTGATAGAATAATAGGTTACAACAATTTCGTTCTACCAAAACTTTCTGGTAATTCTTAATAGTATCACGGTATGTCTTCTTAATCCGTCTGGAGCAACTTTTCTGTTTATTACCGGAAAACCACCATTAATACCAACTAACCAGTCTCTGTCTATTCTATATGAAAGTCCGCCGGTTAAATTAAAAGTTAATCCACCTGATTTTGCTACCTCCTGCGTCTTTCCATTTTCCAAAATAATTGTTGAATTGGTCACTCTATATATTGGCAACACGCCAACGGCAAGACTTAACTTCTTATAATTATAAGTGTGCTCTATGCGCAACATGACATCGCCACCATTTTGAAGCTGCTTGCTTGATCCATATCCTAAACGTTTTCTGTTTAAAGTATCATAACCGGTTAACATTGGATCCAGGATTAAACTATCTGTGATAAACTCATTTCCGTTTCTTCCAAAATTTTGCTGATAGCCAAGCGACATATTCCATCTTTTAGTAGACATTGTAACACCGGCCATGGCCCCATAAAACCCTAAACTACTTTGATATACCATTGGCAATGATTCACCACCGGCTTTTAAATTTCCATCATTAGTTGGAATAACCATGCCAAATGTGTAAGCCATTCTTAAATTATTTCCTGATTTAAATACATGCTGCCAATTAATAGTAATATCCCCTAAACCATTAGCCGAGCCTAAATCACCATCAGCAAAAACGTAGGGGATTTTTATTCCAAGCATAATCTTCTCTTTAATTCTAATACCTCCTCTTAAGAATAAAGAATATACAGAAGTCCTTCTGTCTCCCCCACCGTATCCCATCTCAGCACCGACATTAAATTTCTCACTTACCACAGCAGCATTCATTAAAGCGTCAAGTCCTGTATTTTTATAATCTATTCCCGAAACCGTATCTGCAGCAGTTGCCGTGAATAATGTTCCGATAGTGCAAAGTCCGGGATCGCTGCACGCCTGTGGCAATATTTTCTTTGGTAAAAAGACTAGAATTAGAAGTGTTATGAATACCAAATTTCTCATTACTTTAAAACAGCGTACTTTTTTAATTGTTCAGAAACCATTAAGCCACAGTTATCAATTATCTTGGTATAGAGTTCAAATTTTAGTTTTCCTTTATCCTCAAAAAGATTGATTGACGGGCAAATCATAGATGCAGACTTCATTTCCGTAATAACCAGAATGTTCTTTTCTGCTGCTTTTGGACTAATCTTGTTACACAAACCTGCTGATTTTTTTGTCAGAAAAAGTATATCCAAATCATCTATATCATTCACATCAGATTTTTTAGAAACTTCTACGTTTTTAAAATTAAGGTTGTTTCCCTTAACAATCTTGTTTAACGCATCCACAAGTTTTGCATTATTAACGATGCCAATTTTTATTACGGTAGTTTGATTTCCTTCCCACTCTACGTACTTCGTTATGTGCATAATGATTCCCGCATACACCTGATCTTTACTTTGAGAAAATAAACCACAGGAAGCAATCATTAAACAAACTATAATAGAAAAACGCTTCATGTACTATTTACATCGCTTTACGCAAAAGGATTGAAAAAATAATTTCGTCATTTAAATTACTAATTTAAGGATAATTCATTAATAAAATCTTGTAAATACTGCTAAACCTTAGCGTTTTAGTGAATAACGACTATATTTAGTAAATTAGTATCGAATGAGATTTTCTATTAATCAACGCATCATTTTCGGAATATTAATTCTAATATTAATTTATGGGATTTCGGGTTTCATAAGTGTTAGAAGTTTGATAAAAAGCAAGGAAATTACAACCCGAAATTCTCAAATCATTCAACCTTCTATCATCTTGCTAAACGAATTAGAATTGATGATTGTAAGCTCAAAAAATTACAGCTCTTCCTGGATTACGTTTGACATAAAAGAACACCCCGACAAAAAGAAATTATTGGAGATTCACGAAACACTGTATCCAAAATTAAAAACAGAATTAACTGAAATAGGAAAAAAATGGTCGGATAATAATAATCAATTAAAGCTACAAGCCTTACTCAATTGCTTTGATACAGTGATAATTTATCAGAATAAGATAATTCAGTCCCTCAACAATATGCAGGCATACCAAGATTTTCTGCTTCGTGTTGAAGTAGAAGATAATTATTTGGAAAATATTAACTTAAAAACTAAGAACTCGTTAGACATTACTCATGAATTAATTGCTAATCTCAAGCAACAATCAAAGGATGAAGAAAAATTTGTTGTTTCATCCTTTTCTTCTATCAAAACAACAAACATATTATTAACCGGACTTTCCGTTTTAATCAGTTTAGTTGTAGCGTATTCTATATATAGATTATTAAAGGTTGAAGAACAAAAAAACAAAATTGCTGAAGAAAGAAACTTGAGCCAATTACAAAAAGCCATACTTGCAGAAAAAAATAAAGAAATCACAGATAGCATAAACTACGCAAAACGTATTCAGCAGTCTATTCTTCCCTCAACAGAGCGCATCAAAAATCATTTTAAAAACCATTTTATTTTTTATGAACCAAGAGATATTGTATCCGGTGATTTTTATTGGTTCAAAGAAATTGACGCAAACACAGCTATAATTGCAGCAGCTGATTGTACAGGACATGGTGTTCCGGGCGCCTTTGTTAGTTTTGTTTGTAACAGCAGTTTAAATAATGTAATTACGGATTACAAAATCTCAAATCCGGGAGAAATTTTGGATAAAACTTCAGTTCTCGTAAAAAATGCCTTTGAACAATACGGTGAAAACGATGTGAAAGATGGAATGGATATCGCATTGTGCAGTTTTACCAAAACTGAATCCGGTGCTCAAATAAAATATGCGGGCGCACATAATTCATTATGCGTTGTAAAAAACAACCAGCTGGAAATATTAAAAGCTAACAGACAACCAATAGGTGCAAGCGGCATTAAAGAAAATTTCACCACTCAAACTCTGGATCTAAATAAAGGTGATTCTGTCTATCTCTTTACAGATGGTTTTATGGATCAGTTTGGAGGTGAAAACAGCAAAAAATACAAATCGACTAATTTCTATTCGTTTTTGCATAAAATTTCATCTGAAGATATAAACGAACAAAAAAAATTACTAAAGGAAGAGTTTGGTCGTTGGATGGGCTCACATTTTCAGGTGGATGATGTGTTGGTGATTGGGATTAAAGTATAAAAACTCAAACTTATGATTTCCTTTTACCAACTTGTGTCGAAATAATAGGCATCATCTTTATTTGCAAGAATTTTCATCATCTCATCGCCATTAAATCTCCTTATTACACAAACCTGTCTATAATCCCTATTAAGCACAAACTTCAAATTCTTAAATGAGCAAAATCCTGAGTTATTGGTTATACTTTGCGCCAAATATCCATTTCTCGACCAATGATCATTCAATCCCCCAATTGTACTAATATATTTTTCAGTATATATCGTTACTTGTATATCTGAAATAACAGTTCCCTTAACAGAATTAGTTATATACACGTCTACATCAACTTTCTTTTTCCTAGGAATTATAGACTTTTTGCAAGAAATATGAATCGTAAAGAGAAATATTAGAAGAATTGCATTTATAATCCTAATAATCTTCATTGTCAATCAAATATAATTACTAAGCTACGTTTATTATAAATTATAAAATATTGTGTTATTATATTTTAACCTATCAACATAGCTTTCAATTCTTTAGAAATTAATTGCTTGCTTTCTTTATTAAAATCAAAGTAAACAATTACATCTTCGCCTGTGGCACAAAGAGCATTTTCTGAATTGTAAATTTCGTGATGCAAAATGAAGCTCGTGTTTTTTATTTCTTTCACGTTACTTCTAATTCTTATTGTATCCGGATAATAAAGAGGTTTCAAATAAACAACACTTGTAGCAGCAACCATAAATCCCAACCTTACTTCATTGTAGGATTTTATTATCCCAACGCCTTCCATGAAATTCACACGTGCTGCTTGAATATATTTGGCAAACATTACATTGTTTACATGGCCAAATAAATCCATCTCACTCCAATCAATTCTTATTTCTATTTCCATACTACAAAATATTTGTAAACTCCGTTAAACATTGAATCTGTTTTCCTTGAAATCTTTTTACCTGATAAGGATTATACCAAAGTGATTGCCACCCTGCTTTTTTAGCGCCTTGAATATCTGTATCATAATTATCTCCAATCATCAAACAATTAGTCGATTCTGTATTGCATAATTCTTGCGCCTTCAGAAATAATCTTTTGTCGGGTTTATTAAATCCTACCTCTTCACTTACTAAAACATTATCAAAATAATTTCTGATACCGCAATTAGTCAATTTCAAATATTGTACTTCCTTAAATCCGTTTGTAATTATATGTAGTTTATATTTCTCTGAAGCTTTGTTCAATAATTCTACTGCGCCTTTTTTCAATTTTGTACCGTGAGGGGAAGTTGCGATATAACCATCAGAAAAACTAATTGCTTTCTCCTCATTCCTATATCCAAAATCTAAAAAGGTATCATGAAAACGTTTGAACCTTAAATCCTCTTTCGTGATTTTGTCTTTATGATAAAGCGTCCATAAGTAGGCATTCACTTTTTTGTAAGCGATTAAGAATGTATCGAAATCCGTTTTTAAATATTGATTTAATTCAAATTCGGAGAAGAGTTTATGAAGTGCTTCTTTAGAATTGGATTCAAAGTCCCATAAAGTATCATCCAAATCAAAAAAGATATGTTTTACTTCTTTTAAATCAACCATCCCTTTAATTTGTCATAGAAAAAGAAAAAGACCAGATACAAAACAAAATTCCAAATTATAACGGCACCTGACATGAATAAGATTACTTTCCATTTATCCTTGTAAAATCTAACCCCCAAAAAACTGCCTAGAGGGATTGATAATAACAAAACCGACAATAAAGAAATTCCTACCAAGCCAAAACTGTTTTTCAATTTGATAATTCTTCTGTTTGTTTTTGTGAAGGTTCTCTTCTTCGAAAGTTTATTGCTCGCGTTTTTATACCTCTCCCACCACTCTATTATTTTAGCACTGAAAGAAGAAAACATTATGGTTCCGAAAATACCTCCGGAAATTGCCACAATAGATACTTTAAGGAAATCAAACTTAAATAAAATAACTGCACTGGGCATTCCAGCTTTCCCAAAAAAAATGGCGCAAGAAATGAAAACTGACAATATTTTAAGGATTTCCCTCATTGCTGTGTTTGACCTTTAAATAAATCCCAAAATAGATACCAAAACCCCTATTATTATTGTATTTAACACTCGTCTATATTATTGTGCAAGGTTAAATAAATTTACTAAATTTACCACCCAGCAAACACAACAAAAACATAAATTATGTCAACAGAAACTGTAAAGGCTGCCCCTCAACATGAAAACATGTTCGATGCAGTTCTTGCTCGTTTAGACAAAGCAGCAGCACTTATGAATCTGAGTGCTGACGTGTCGTTAATTCTAAAGAATCCCATGAAACAAGTTCAGGTTAGTTTACCAATAACGATGGATGATGGGACAATTAAAGTATTCCAGGGATATCGTGTTATTCATAGTACCCACCTTGGTCCAAGTAAAGGGGGTATTCGTTACGCAATGGATGTTAATGGAGACGAAGTTCAGGCATTAGCAGCATGGATGAGTTTTAAATGCGCAGTAGCAAATTTACCATACGGTGGTGCAAAAGGCGGTATTAAATGCGATCCAAGAAGTATGAGTGTAGGGGAGTTAGAACGTTTATCACGTGCTTATTCAAAAGCAATGAAAGACGTATTTGGCGTGGATAAAGACATTCCTGCTCCTGATATGGGTACTTCGGGAAGAGAAATGGCTTGGATTTTAGATGAATTCAATAAAGTATCCGGTGAAGATAGCCCGGGTGTAATTACCGGAAAACCTGTAGAGATTGGTGGTTCTTTAGGAAGGGAAGCTGCAACCGGAAGAGGTGTAATGGTAAACACCATTTGTGCCCTTAAAAAATTAGGTTTAGAGCCTTCTAAGGTAACTGCAGTTGTTCAAGGATTTGGTAATGTAGGTTCTAACGCTGCCAGATTATTACATGAAAAAGGTATTAAAATCGTTGGTATTGGTGATCATACAGCCTCATATTATAATGAAAATGGTATTGATGTCCCTGCCGCGATTGAATTTGCAAACAACAACAACCGCGTGCTTAAAGGCTTCAAAGGTGCTACAGAAATTCCTTCCGACCAGTTACTAATTTCTAAATGCGATGTTTTAGTGCCGGCAGCACTCCAAAATGTGATTACTGAGGATAATGCCCCTAAAATTCAAGCGAAATTAATAGTTGAAGGAGCAAATGGGCCTACAACTCCTGCTGCTGATCCAATTATATTTGAGAAAAAAATTATTTCTGTTCCCGATATTTTGGCTAACAGTGGTGGTGTTACAGTAAGCTATTTTGAATGGGTTCAAAACAAAGCCGGTTACTACTGGACTGAGGATGAGATAAATACAAAGCATGACCACAAAATGGAGATTGCTTTTGAAAAGGTTTGGAGCAACATGGAAAGGTTCAAAACCAGTATGCGAATTGCAGCCTATGTTACTGCTTTACAACGTATTGAACATGCCGTAAAGCTTAAAGGCGCTTTTTAATTTTGTTAAATATTAGTAAGGTATCTGTTAAAAACTCTTGGCAGATACCTTTTTTATTTTTTAATAATTTCTAAATTTGTTATTGGTATTTTAACACTATGGTAACTTTTACTTACATAGCCGTTTTTATTGGTGCTTATTTATTAGGCTCGATTCCAACCGCCGTATGGATTGGAAAGTCCTTTTATGGTATTGATGTAAGGGAATTTGGAAGCGGGAATGCAGGAGCTACTAATACTTTTAGGGTATTGGGACGTAAAGCCGGGATTCCTGTGTTAATTTTTGACATCCTTAAAGGTACCGCTGCCGTATTGTTGGCCTATTTGACAAGTTCACCAATTCATTCTCCTGAATTCATTAACATTCAACTTGTTCTTGGTGTTGCTGTGTTATTAGGACATATTTTTCCGGTTTTTGCAGGATTTAGAGGTGGTAAAGGCGTTGCAACATTATTAGGGGTTGTTATTTGTATTTTACCATTAGCGTGTTCGTATGCACTGATTGTTTTTGTTGTTGTTCTTTTGTTAAGCAGATACGTATCTCTTAGTTCAATGTCGGCAGGATTGGCATTCCCTTTCATTCTTCATTTTGTTTTACATAATCAGAATCAAATCTTAACAATATTCTCAATTACTGTCGCAGCATTATTGATTCTAACGCACAGAAAAAACATTTTACGTTTATTTAAGAACCAGGAATCAAAGGTTAATTTGTTTCAATTACCTAATAAATCCTAAAATAAGCTCCCTTAATTTCCTGAATCTTTTTGTTTAGCTATCTTAGACTATGCGCTATAATTACATATTTGCACTATTCTTTGCTCTTACCTTTGTGTTAACAGAAAGACTTTTTTGTCAATCCGATGATTATGTAAATGACAAAGCTTTAAGGTATGATGACGTTAACTACAAAAAGAATATCAAAACTGTTCAGATTCACGGTTCTGAATGGGAATTTTCTTTGCCGCTAATTGAATTAAATTCTCAGGAAAAAATTGAATTAAGTTTTGATGATTTAGATGCCGATCAAAAACAATACTCAGTTACATTTGTGCATTGCAATGCAGACTGGACACCAAGTGATTTAATGATAAGTGAATACATGGAAGGATTTTTCGATTTGAACCTTCTTAATTTTTCGTTTTCAATTAATACACTACAAAAATACACGCACTACTCTTTCACTTTCCCAACTCAAAATGTGAAGTTTACAAAAAGCGGTAACTATATCGCTTACATATATGTCAATGGCGATAAAGAAGATATAGTATTGAGCAGGAGATTTATGGTATTTGAAAACAAATTGAATATCGGCGCTTCAATCAGACAAAGTGTTGGCGGGACAAATCAATACGCAGATCAGCAAATTGAGTTCACTGTAAACTATGGAAATTTAAAAGTAATAAACCCTACAAAAGATATTAAGATTGTATTAATGCAAAACAATCGCTGGGATAATGCCAAAACAAATCTGACACCAACTTTTCTTGGACCAAATGAGTTAACCTTTAGCATGAATGAAGCAGCAGTATTTAATGGCGGCAATGAATTCAGATTTTTTGATTTAAGAAGTCTGCGTGTTTATTCAGAGAGATTAAAAGAAATGTATAAAGATGAGAATAATGTAAATCATGTTGTACTTACACCTGATGAAAACAGAAAAACCAAATCCTATTTGTTCTACAACGACATTAATGGTGCATTTTTAATTAAAAACAGAGACGTTCAGGGCAATCAAGACATTGAGGCAGATTATGCCTTTGTAAAATTCTTTCTGCCCTATCCTACTCCGGAGACCTCAGGGAATTTCTATATTCTGGGTAAACTAACTGATTGGCGTTTAAGTAAGGCCAATCAAATGACATACAATTACAAACGCTTTGGTTATGAATGCGAGTTGTATTTAAAACAGGGATACTACAACTACATGATTGTTTTAGGAAAGGATGGTAAACTTGCAGGAGATGAAACTTTTTTAGAAGGCAGCCATTGGGATACAGAAAATGATTATGTCATTTACGTTTATTACAGACAGGTAGGCACTTATTACGACCAATTGGTTGGTATAAAGAAAATGAATTCTTTGAAGAAATAAGCTATACTCTTATTCCAATCACAAGAATATCGTCTATTTGTTCTACAGAACCACGCCAATCTTCAATAAAATCTGTAAGATGCTTTTCTTGCTCCTTCATTTCCAAATTTTGAATTGAAATCAATTGCTCTTTGAACTTCCGTGTTGTGAGTTTTTTATCTTTTTCTCCTCCAAAAGTATCTGCATACCCATCAGAAAATAAATAAATTGTATCTCCCTTATTCAATTCTATATTATGTGACACAAACTCCTGCTCAAGTTTTGTAAATCCGCCTATAGAAGCTTTGGTTGGTTTATACTCTGTAATCACATTTGTCCCTTTCCGTATTAACCATAAAGGACGGTTGGCGCCAGAAAAGTGCAATTCCCTTTTACTAATATCGAACCTGCACAAAGCAATATCTAAGCCGTCACGAGAATTAATTGCATTTTCATCTTGCTTCAGTGAAACTTTAATTCCTTTATTGATCTTACTTAGTATTTCTGAGAGTTCTGATGTTTGAGCGAAAGCATCATCCAGCCTTTCTGTTGCTATCATACTCATAATTGCTCCGGGCACGCCATGTCCTGTGCAGTCGGCGGCAGCAATAAAAATGTGTGAATTGGTTTTGTAATAGTAATAGAAATCTCCTGATACAATATCTTTTGGTTGAAACATGACAAAACAATTTGGAAAAGAATCCAAAATCGTATCCATTAAGGGCAACTTGGCGTCTTGAATTCTTTTTGCATACTGAATACTTTCCGTTATTTCAGAATTTTTCTGGTCGACAATCTCTTTTTGTTTTTCAATAATCAATTTCTGTTTCTGTGAGTGGCGCCATCTTGCAATCATGATAACGGAAAAGATTAAAACCAATATTAAGCCTATAACCGTAATCCGCATTACAAACTTTTGTTGCTTTGATTTTTCTGTTTGCACCAATGCTTCCTGCTGAAGTTTTTCATTCTTCAATTGACTTTCAAACAAAGATTGTGCTTTTAATGTAGCCGTTGAGTTAACCGAATCTGCAAATTTATTATATGACTTATATGTGTTATAAGCCATTTGGTAATTTCCTAATGCATAATGCACCTCACTTAAGTTGAGCAGATTATCAAGGTACTCTTTAACCAAATTGTTATCCTTCGCAATTTGAATTCCCTTCTCACTTGATTTAATGGCATTTTCCTCTTCCTGGTTCAATGCGTAAGATTTTGCCAGCAACGCATAAGCGTATGAGATTCTTCTTGGGTCTTTCCCATTGGCAATCTCAATGGCACGCTTCCCAAAATGTATAGACGAACTGTACTTGCCTATAACTTGAAAAAACCATAAGTAAGAAAGTGCTGTTGCATCACTCGCCTCAACAAACAATCTGCCATCTTCTATCCTTATAGGCTCAATCTGCGAATAAAGATTAATGATGATTGGAATTCTTTGGTCTGTATTCTTATTAAGATTGGGGTCGTTTTCCATTTCTATGATGAGCGTTTCTATTTTCCTTCCTATGGCATCCGCCAATTGTCTTCCATAAGCTTGGTTCTTTTCATACAATTGCCTAAAAACAGTAACAGCGGAGTCGTAGTATGCCATACTATGTTCGTTGGATCTAAAATAAACGCTGTTCAGATAGGGCATGCTAAGGTAATATTTGCCCAATAAATCTTTCCTGCCTGCCTTTTTTGCCGCGACGTACATATTCTTTAAATAGAACAAACAACTATCTCTATTGCCTGCACTTTCATGAATCGCGTAAAGTCCGCGATATGTTTGAGCTACCAATCCTTGTCTCTTGGCTTTCTTGGCTACCGTCTTTGCCTGGTGCATGTAATTAATGCCTTCAGAAATATCTAAAGAATAAAGACCAATCTTGTACAAACCAAGCACCTTAACAGAATCGTCTCCAGTTACTTTAATTAATTGTTTGATAGAATCCAGATTACCAATTCCCTGCCCATAAAGCCTAAAGAAAAAAGAACCAAGTACTATAAGAAATATGATTGGACTTCTGAAAATCATAAAGCATAAATATATGTATTTTCGCTCTCCTTACTATATTTTATAGTGAAATTGGCGACACTAATTAAATCGATTAGTTATTAGAATAAACATATCAATGAGTGAATTTTTTCGATAAACAAAATAAAGCCTATATGTTTGCAAAGAAAATTTAAACAATAAATAAATCATGAAAAAACTAATTGTACTCTCGTTTCTTATCACTTCAATTACTGCACAGGCTCAAATGTCAGCCGGCTTTTTCTCAGTAACGGCTTCATCAAATTACAACGCTGTTGGAACAAAAACCTGGAATACACCCGGTTTTGGCTCAAATGGATTTATGACGGCGTTGGAACCTGCAGAATTAACAACAGGCCTTCATTTTCACGGCTTTGGTTTTAACATACCAACTGCTTCGGCCATTGTTGGGGCAGAAGCTATCTTAACTTTTTGCGTTATGCCACAAACCTCCGGTAATGCCATTTTAAAGGATAGTATTATTCAGTTGATGGTTAATAACGTTTCCGTAGGAAATAATTTAGGCGGCGTACACAATTTTACACCAATAGTTACAACATTTACCTACGGAGATCCTCAAAGTACATGGGGAGCTAGTTTAACGCCTGCCGTTGTAAATGCCACAAATTTTGGTTTTGTTTCCAATCTAAAAAGTATTGGAACTGCTACAGCATTTGTTGGACAGGAAAAATCTGTCTCACAATCAGCTAAGATGAAAATATACTATGTTTCTACAACAGGCATTATTGAAAGTCAAACCTCTTCGGCAAGCGCCTATAGCTTTAACCAAATTTTGACCGTTAAACACGCAGAACTGAATTCTAAAATTGAAATTTACTCAATTACAGGAACCAAAGTAAAAGAAACAATTATAGAACGTGAAAACAAAAAAATAAATTTAGAGGATTTAAACAAAGGCATTTACATCTATAGAATCAGGGAAAGTAAAAATGAGGTAACAGGAAAAATTATTCTTGATTAGCAAACTTGATTTCATTATCCAATCCCCACGAAAGCCGTGGGGATTTTTGTTCTTAAAAATTCCATAAGAAATTTCATTCCCAATGATTAATATTTTTATACAACATATTCAATGTATCTTCCACCGTTGATGAAAAAATTATTATTTACACTCATATTCCTTTACATTTCTTTGTCGGTATTTTCTCAATACGACAAGCAATTTTTCTATTGTTACCAATATATTCTAACGAAAGATAAATTTAAGAAATCTGTTATCAATAAAATTACCGATGATATTCCATTTAAGGACAACGATACCATCTTAAGCATAGGTGCTTCCGGTAGTTGCCTGGAAGTTCAGTTTAAATTAAAAAACGACCGGCTTAAATTTTGGCTGGAAGATATTGACAGCACTTGCTTCAATAAAAAAAACACAGCGCTATTGGTAAAATATCATGCTGAAGAATTTAATAAAAACATCACCAATGATTTTACTTTGGTATATGGAACAGAAAAAAGCACTTTGTTGTCCGAAAATTCTTTTAACTATATTTTACTAAGCAGAATGTTTCATCACATAGAGTATAAAAAAGAGATGTTGCAAGACTTGCACAAAGTGTTACGCAACGACGGTGTGATGTATTTATTGGAAAGCGTGGCCACAAAGAAAGGCGCCAAACACAAAGGATGCGGCGAGTTGTTACTTTGGAAATCTGAACTTGAAAAAATATTAAATGAAAACGGGTTTGAGGTAACAGCAAGCAAGGGCTATTACAAAAACAGAAAATCAATGTTCACACTCTTTACAGTGAAGAAAAAAAGATAGAGGGCATATCGTTTGGCAAACTGACAAGGAAGCTTTCCAACTTTATGCATCCCATTTAAGTTTACCTGATTTCAGCCAGACGTTTCTGTCCTAACTTGTCCAATATGTTGCAAACCCGTAAATAGTTCATTATTTCTTTTTATCACTTACATATTCTAAAATGTCGCTTGGTTGGCAATCCAATGCTTTACAGATTGCTTCTAATGTACTAAAACGAATGGCTTTCGCTTTTCCTGTTTTTAAAATAGATAGGTTAGATAATGTCAAATCAACTCTTTCTGATAGTTCGTTCAGCGAAATTTTGCGTTTTGCCATCATCACGTCCAAGTTTACAATAATTGGCATAGCTTAAATGGTTAAATCATTTTCATATTTCATATCAACTGCATTTTGAAAAAGTTTTTCCAAAACTGCTGCAAATACAGACACAACAAAAGGAATACAAGCAAAAAGGAAACCGTAAATCAACAAACCCGGAGCATCATCCTTTTCTGCAATAGGATACAACAAGGGTACAAACCCTATCATTAACAACAGTCCCCCAATAAGAGAAGCATACTTTATAATCCGAAATGCTGCTACAGATGATTTTGAAAACCCTTTGTTTTGGTCTATTAAGACTAAAAGTTTCCACGATTGCCAAAGAACAAAAAAATATGGAACGGTAACTGCATACATCACGATTATAATTCCCAAAATACAATTAGGTGCGTAAGGAAATTCAAGTGATGCGCCTTTGTATAAATTTGGCAAAGCAAAAACAGCCAATGCCAAAACGATTAGCCCCATAAAAATCAAAGTAGTTTTTAAGAGCAGAGTAGAACCTTTTTTAAGCATAACGGATAATTTGTGTTTTAAACAATCTTAATGATGCAAATTTAATAAATATTTATCGTTATTCAATAAATATTTATTGTTTTAACTAAATTTTGCTTTTTAAATTCTTTCACAAACCAAGAAGACGAATAAACCCAAGTCATTCTAAATAAATGCCTACTAACGGTTTACGTGTTAGCCGAAAGTTAGATTTTGAAGCGAATAAGAACACATAACCATCAATAGTTCAAAGCCCCCAACTTCAAATATTTCTGCCCTGCCGGACAATACAAATATGCCTAAATAACCCGTAACGAAATCTTCATCCCAAAGTTTATTCATTGCTTCCTAAACTATCAAATAATATGATATGGGTTCTTTTACATGTTAGCCTTGTGTAAGGATACATAAACTATCTTCAGTTGCCTGCACTGAGTGAGGAACATCTACGGGAATTTCAACCTCATCGTATTGCGAGAGTTTCAATTCCCTATCCCCTTCTTTGTAAATTACATTACCGTATAAAACCGTCAACTTAGCAGTTATGTTTGTTTTGTGTTCTTTCAATATCATTCCCTTATTAAAACCAAGCATTAAAACTTTAAAATGCTCGCTCTTATGCAATGCCTTTGCAATTGGATGTGAAGATGTTTTTAGTTCTGAAATAATACTTTTGATTGTTGTCATTTTTCTTGTTTTTTTGATGAGAGTATTAATCGTAAAGAAGTGTCTTTAGTTATATAAGCCCAAGCCCAATTGATAAAGATTATTAATTTATTTCTTACACTTAGTATTAGCATCAGATGCAGGAACATCCATACTAGCCAAGCCAAATAACCTTTAAAGTGAATAAATGGAAGATCAACCACAGCTTTGTTTCTTCCTATAGTAGCCATCGAGCCCAGATCTTTATATTCAAAATTTGTTGTTGGCTTATTTTGTACTATAAATTTTAAGTTTTTCGCTAGTAACTTTGCTTGATTGATAGCAACATTTGCAACTTGAGGATGTCCGTTTGGATAATTGGGAGTTTCCATAAAAGCTATATCACCGAGAGCAAATATATTCTTACTTTCTATTATTTTATTTATCCTGTCAACTTTAAATCTTTTGCCTGTGGTAATTTGACTATTTGAGAACCCTCCAATTTCATTTCCTGTAACACCGGCAGCCCAAATTACTGTTTTAGTTTTTAATATCTCACCGGTATTAAGCGTTAACACATTGCCATCATAATCTTTAACAAATCTTTCTAAATAAACAATTACGCCCATTTCCTCCAAATATTTTCTTGAAGCCAATTTGGCGTCATTGCTCATATTGTTTAATGTGTTTTTGCTTCCTTCTATCAAGAATATTTTAAATTTTGAGAAATCAATTCCTCGGTAATCCTTTGGCAAAATGTCCTTTTTTATCTCGGCAAAAGCCCCGGATAACTCAACGCCTGTAGGTCCGGCACCAACAATAACAAGATTTAAAAGGCTTTCTTTATTCTCCTCACCGGACGAAATAATATCTTCAAATGTCTGTAAAATATGATTACGAATTGTAATAGCATCGTAAGTTGATTTTAATGTAAAGGTCTTGCTTTTAAAATTATCATTTCCAAAAAAATTCGTGACACAACCAATTGCAATAACCAAATAATCATAAGAAAATTTACCAATACTGGTCGATACTTTATTATTGTCTTTATCAACACTCAATACTTCTGCAAGCCGAATTTGAATATTCTTTTTCTTCTTAAAAACATTTCTAAGCGGAAAAGAAATACTAGATGGTTCTATTTGTGAAGTCGCAACTTGATAAAACAATGGTTGAAATTGGTGATGGTTAATTTTATCTATTAAAAGAACATCAAAGAGGTTTTCGTCAATATTCTTTGTGAACTGTACTCCTGCAAATCCTCCACCAATAACTATTATTTTTTTCTTCTTTTCCATTTGGATTCTTAGTTAGCAACAATTGCAAATACCGGTTTACAGCTATTTGTCAGCAAGTTTCTGAAACATTGTAAGCACCCCAATCTTCAAAAGGTTATTTAAAGATAAATGTTTATTAGCGAGGTGCAAAATATAAACGCGCTTCAGCGCACAACTATTTCGCACCGAGCGATGATCGATTCTGCCCGCTTACTTTTGCTTGTTGTTAGTGGTTGGCCGTTAA
Organism: Bacteroidia bacterium; assembly: GCA_050186555.1. Lineage (GTDB taxonomy): Bacteria > Bacteroidota > Bacteroidia > B-17B0 > Aurantibacillaceae > Aurantibacillus. The sequence continues at coordinate 2,215 of JBFWYJ010000007.1, read as the reverse complement.
ATAAACTTGTCAAATACTTGTCCGAAAGTTATACCTTTCTCATTTTCGTGATGATTTTTACCGTCAAGAGTATTTAGTAATGTGCTAACGAAGTCAGCAAAGTTGCTTCTCGACCAACTGAGTCGGACGTCTGTATTTTTTGAGCCTCTTGTCAACGCGTATGCTTTGGAAAAACGCACTTGAGATAAGTCCTTAAATTTTAGAATTACCTTATTTGATGAAGGATCGATTTTTAAAAGAAATTGAGATTTTTTGTTTTTAAAGTAATCAAAAACGTTCATTGCGCCGCCCTGTTCATTGAATGAAATAGAGGTGTTGTCTTCTGATAATTCGTAATTAATTAAGTCAATGTCTTTGAATAATGGGATTTCCATATTCACTGGTTGTTTTGAGGTTCGGTAAACTTTTATTAGCCCAGTTAATTCTGAATTTACTTCGCATGACATAATCATACCGCCCCAGAATTTCGGAGGAGATTTATCTGAAACAAAGTCTAGTAAAATTTCAGACTTTTCTATTTCAGCCTTTTTTAATTCAATAAAAATCGAACCACAACTGAATGATCCAGGTAATGATTTTGAGAACTCATTAAGTTCACTCAACTTATTAACTACTTCATTAATTGTCTTTTTATTAAAGGTTGATTTTACTTCTATAACAGAATGAACGTAACCTGCTGGGATTGCTCTTTTTTTTCCTTGTTCAGAATCGTCTTGATTTGCACTCACCCATAAAATTGGAGAATTAATCTTGTCATAAATAATTACATCATAATGATAAAGTTTAAATTCACCAATAATGTCCGGAATGATATAACCAGATGTCACACCGTAACGTTGTGGTAAAAATTCACCGAGCCACTTTCTTATTGAGGCTTCTCCTGCGATCCCATGTTCTGTGTGTACAGGTTTGTTTTGATTTTTTTCTTTCGCGCTTCTAAAGTCTGCTAGAATGTCGCTTCTGTTTGAAAGAAATTCTTTCCAACCAAAATATCCATATAAGTCATTTTTACTCATTGTTTTGTCGGCTTACCACTAACGTTTTCGCGGTTTGCTTCAGACCGTTTTGGAACCGTTGTCTACCGAAATGTTTAAATAAAGATACCATGTTGCTATGCAATTGCAAAGAAAAAATTAAAAACTTTTCTACCGCTTTTGCAATTGCTTTGATGTCTGCAAGGCTTGAGCAAACCGTGTGTTAGGGGTAGTTATTTTTCAATGTCGAAAGAGGTTTTATTGATATTGCCCCATGTCAGTTTTAAAAATCTAAGAAAGCCATGTTTTCTTAAACCTAAAATAATCGCCCAGTATTTAGAATCCATTAGTTTGTCTAAATGTTCAGGGTTATATCTTATGACATTGCTTAAATGAAAATAGGCAATGAGTATAGATAGCTCTTCAGGAATAACATGGGCTCTTCCGTTAACAGGAGAATAAGTTAACCACTGATTATTTTGGGCGCTATTAATGAGACAATCGCTAATTAGATTTCTATTTATTAAATTAAGAAGCCTTGGTTTTATAGTATTGAAATTTCCTTGCATTTTCACAGAGACATAATGAGGTGAATTATTTGCACTTTGAACAAGTCGAATTCTAGAAAATGCTTTTAATTGTCTTGCTAATGGTGGATTGGCTCGGTGGTAATTATCTAATATTGTCAATTTAAAATGATGACCATTTTGAGGGTCTTCAATTAAATGGATTTGATGAGCTATGAGATTTGATTGTTTGTTTGCGATTGTTTTGTATTCAGCGGCTATACTACTAATTGTACTGTAAATTTCTTCCAGAGTTATTTTGACTCCAATTCTTGGAATAGCTTTGCCTGTCAATAGTCTATATGCTAAAGGTATTGTTCCGCGTTCTGCAATTACAATACGCTCATTTAAGAATTGACGAGTCATTTCACTTTCACTGTATTTAGCTCCATGCCATCTGTTCCTTTCCAGCTCAGTTCGTTTTCCTAAAAACAATAAATATACCTTGAGAAAGTTTAGCGTGGAATAATAAAGAGGTAAAAAAGCTATCTGTGCAGATCCGTTTAATCCTTGTTCGGAAAGTCTTATGGCATTGTCGACATGAAGCGAGATTAAGCCTGTTGTTCTATTAATTTCAGCGTTGTTTGTAAAACCATGCTTTTGTCTAAGTAAGTCAGAAGTAAATCCCTTACTTTTTAATGAAGTCATGAAATTTAACATGTCTTCAATTGGGTC
>JBFWYJ010000006.1:0-21989 GCA_050186555.1 Bacteroidia bacterium | reverse complement strand
AAAAGACTACCCATACATCATAACAACAAACAGAGAGATGGAGCATTACAATTGTGGTGCAATGACGCGTAGAACGAATAATGTAAAGATTCTAACTGAGGACGTATTAATGATTCACCCGGATGATGCGACAAAGGAAAAGATTCAAGATGGTGACTTTGTTTGTGTTGAAAGTCCAAGAGGTAAGGTAGATATAAAAGCAAAAATTACAGATGAAGTGAAACCTGGAATATTGAGTTCTACATTTCATTTCCCTGAAATCATGCTAAATAATATTACTTCAGATGAACATTGCACAGAAGCGATGTGTCCGGAATATAAGGTGGTAAGTTGTCGAATACGCAAGAGTAAAGGCAAGTACAAGAAGCAACTAGTATAAATCAGATTGACTGTAACGGACAATTCCATAGTAGATGAGAAAAAGGCGCTAAGAAAGCAAATGCTAATTAAGCGCAGCCAGTTGGATATTGCATTCAAAACAGCATTTGACAATAAACTTTGCGACACATTGCATCAATTGATTTGTGAAAAGGAATTCAATACTATTCATGCTTATTTGCCAATTAATGGAGAAATCGATATTTATCCTTTGTTAAGCAAACTTCTTTCAGAAAACAAAACTGTGATTTGTCCTAAAACACTAAAGAATAGACAACTTGAAAACCGTATTTTACATTCGTTAGATGAATTGGAAGAGGGGATTATGAAAACACTTCATCCTAAAAAACAAGATGTCTACGAAGGGCGATACGATTTGATTTTAGTTCCGGGCTTAGCCTATGACAAAGAAAATTTTCGTTTGGGATATGGAGGTGGGTATTACGATAATTTCTTATCAAAGAATAAAGATACATTTAAATTAGGATTATTCTATCCCTTTCAGAAAGTTGAGAAAGTACCAACTGAATCTCATGATATTAGTCTTAATGAGATCTTAACGATTAATCACTAAACTTTTCAAATTATTTTGTAACTTAAGATGAATGAAATTCAAACATGTAATTTACATCATTGCATTTGTCTTATTCTCCTGCAACAACAATAGTGATACAGGTAAATCTGATAATATTCAACAGGATTCATCCGTTCTTAACGTAGATATTAATATAACAGATTCAGTAATTCCGAAGGAAGACGAACAATCATTAATAACCCCGACAACTTTTGAATTACCTGATAGTCTTTGGAATTATAAAAGCAAAACAGACGAATTAGTTGAGGAGCTTACAAGAAAGCAAAAGTACACTTATCATTATACATTCAGCGATGAATATGGTGAGAAGCATACCATAGCTCAACATTCAATCAGTGATAATGATCCCCGTTTTTATATTAGCCAGAATGTGCCTTGCGAAAATGAAGATTTAATTAATTGCGGTGAATCGTTTTTTTACGATAAACTTGGTAAATTGTGCAGATTAGATATTTTACACATAAGAAAAGGCCATTGGAGAGACGAAATAACTAGGCGAATTTATTACAATAATGGCATTCCCTATTTAATAAAACAAACTCGTTTTTTTAAAAACAAACAAGTGTTTGATACTTCCTATGTAGGTGAACCATTTGAAGGAGACAGAATAATGTACTGGGATGTTAATTATCTTAAAAAACACGTGTTTAACCGTGAACCTGATGATTTATAGATTATCTTCGATTTAATGAAATTTCATAAGCTTATAATCGCTTGCTTCATTCTTGTTTCCATTAAAACATTTAGCCAAGATACAATCAAAAAATTTAATCATTATCGATCCGGTTATACATATTATGTTGTAGCTAAAGGTGACACCAATATTATTTGTACCAACTCTTCAAATAAAGTTGTTTCAATGAGACCAATTAAAAACAGTCAGATAAATGGTACGGTTAAACAATGGTATGATAACGGTAAATTAATGTGGGAGAAGGAATACAAGAACAATTACGCCAATGGAAAAGGTGTTTTTTATAATTCAAAAGGGAAACAAGTTGCTGAATTAGAATTATTAAATGACAGTGTAATCAAGGAAACTTCCATTAAAAAAGATATCACGATAATAATTGGTAAACTCAGGTATAATTCGATGGTGTATGGTGGTGTGGAAAATGAAGACGGCAGTTCCAATGTTCAGGAAAGCTCGGGCAACAAATCACATTTTAAAATGTATGCGGCAAAAGTTCATGAAAAAAAGAAACCGGAATTAATTCAAAATTTCATGAGCGACGATAATGGCAATTTTATGGTTATCGTTCCTTCCAATAGTAGAATCGGATTCTTCCCCGAAACACAACCATTCAATTCTTTAAAACCAGGCGTTTTTGCACCTGATGAAAATGCCGGTATGTCGGGTCACGGAGGATGGAATTATAAAAATGCTATAGAAACTGAAAATAAAAAAGTAATTCAAGTAACCTTCACCTACTCTTCTGTTGGGTATGCCCCTTAAAATTAATATGCCAAATCTTCAATAAAAAAGAAGAACACGACTGCAGCTACCCACTCTTTTCTTACATATCTGCATTCACCTATTTTACTACCACCCTTATAAATATCCCCATCATTCTCAATATAGCCAATTTTGCTGCCGTTTTTGTAAACGTCCCCGTCGCTTTCTATGTAACCTTTCTTTGAACCGCCAACATAAATATCTCCATCATTTTCTATATATCCCTTTTTCGAACCTCCAACATAAACATCTCCGTCACTTTCTATATAACCTTTCTTAGAACCGCCAATGTAAACATCCCCATCCTTTTCTATCTCTCCTTTTTTGCTCCCTTTGATATATAAACTTTGCGCACTCACAGAATAAGCTGTACCGATTAATGCAAATAGTAAAATAATTTTTTTCATGATTTAAACGTATTGGTTAACTAAGTTATGAATTTCTATTAAAGGTTTCAAAAAAGCTTCTAGGTCATCGACGCAAAGTTGTGATGCCGCATCACATAAAGCCTTTTCAGGCTGTGGATGCGTTTCTATAAAAACGCCATCAACTCCGCTCGCTACACCTGCCCTGGATAATACCGGCAAAAATTCCTTTGCACCACCTTTGGCGTCACTACTTGGAATACCATATTTTCTAACACAATGTGTGATATCATGTACAACCGGGTAACCTAGTTTATTCATATGGTAAAATGCTCTTGGGTCAACAATCAAATCATTGTAACCAAAGGTGTAACCACGCTCAGTTAAAATAACCTTATCATTTCCTGAATCAATGCATTTCTGTAAAGGATGCTTCATATTGTCGGGCGCTAAAAACTGCCCATGCTTGACATTTACAACTTTTCCCGTTTTTGCAGCGGCTTCTAATAAAGAACTTTGCATACACAGGTATGCAGGAATCTGAATAACATCACACACTTCGCCTACAGGTTTAGCCTGATAACTTTCGTGTATATCAGTAAGAATTGGGAACCCAAACTCAGTTTTAACCTTTGCTAACATCTTTAATCCTTCCTCTAAACCCGGACCTTTATAATAGCTTAAACTGCTTCTGTTATCTTTTATAAATGAAGATTTGTAGATTAGCTTAATCTTCAGACTTTCGCTTACTTTTTTAAGCTTTTCGGCAGTTTTCATCATAACTGACTCTTCCTCAATTACACAAGGGCCGGAAATTAGAAACAAGTCTTTTCCCCCACACTCAACATCGCCTACTTTTATTACTTTATTACTCATAATCAAATTATTGGACGAAGTTAATTAATTCCTGATGATGTACCTTAGAATAATGCTTAACAATTCGTTAACATTAGAATAACTGTTACTTTATTTTGTAACATTTAGTTTGTGTAATTAAACATTTTATTTTACACAAATCAACTAAATGAACTCAAATTTAAAACTTCGATTAGTAATTATTACTGCAATTGTCGTATCATCATTAAAATTTCAAGCCCAAAATACTTCTGTTAAGTTTGGTAAAGGGGTAAGTTTCATGGCAAAGGATTCATCTATGTCAATGAAACTAACATTTAGATTTCAATCCCTTTTTGTTGCTGAACAAACCTTAGATAAGGATAACAAATTGGTGGATGATTTTGCTAGTGAAGCTATGATTCGACGCTCAAGGATTAAATTTGACGGTTTTGTTTATAGCCCAAAACTAGAATACAAAGTTGAATTGGCTATTTCAAACAGAGATGTCGGTTTAGGTGGTTCAACTACAGACGGCAAATATTTCAATAATGCAAGTAACATTGTTTTAGATGCTGTTTTAAAATATGAATTTGCCAAAAACACGGAAATATGGTTTGGTCAAACTAAATTACCAAGTAACAGAGAACGCGTAATTTCCTCTCAAAAGCTACAATTTGTTGATAGAAGTATAGCAAATGGTGTTCTTAACTTAGACCGTGACTTCGGATTTCATTTGAGACACAAAGATCAATTTGGAAACTTTATTATTAAAGAAACAGGAGCAATGACACTAGGTGAAGGAAGAAATGTAACATCAAATAATGATGATGGATTCTGCTATACAGGAAGATTAGAGTTTTTGCCTTTCGGTGAATTTAAGAAGGATGGAGATTATGTTGGTTCCGATGTTGAAAGGGAGGAAAAACCAAAATTAGCAATTGGTGTTATTTACGACTACAATGACAATGCGCGTCGAACAATAGGACAATTAGGTTCTTTTATTAAACATGATTCATTAACCAGAGACCTTCAATCAATACATGCTGATTTTATGTATAAACACAAAGGTTTTTCTGCCATGGGTGAATATATGAAGCGATTTATAGCAGAAGGTGAACCAAGCGTGTTTTATGTGGGTACGGGATACAATATTCAAGCCGGTTACTTACTTAAAAATAACATCGAATTTGCAGGAAGGTTTAGTCAGGTTCGCCCGGACTTATGGGATAAAACAAATAAAGAAATATATATGGGAAACAAGACATCACAGGTAACATTAGGGTTCTCAAAATATTTTGTAAAACACAATTTAAAAATCCAATCTGATATTTCTGCTTCAAAAAACGATAATGATGACAACAACTACTTAATGTACCGTTTTCAAGTAGAGATGCAATTCTAGGAATGAAATAACAATTACTTAACATTGATAACTTATAATAAAATTAGTTTTATACCATGAAAAACAAGACACTTACAAACATACTTTTAGCCTCTACAATAGCTGTTTTAGCAAGTTGTGGCGGTCATACAGAAGAAAATCACTCTAATGAGCAAGATGGTAAACTTTCAGGTTCAATCTCCATCGATGGATCCAGTACAGTTTACCCAATTTCAGAAGCAGTAGCAGAAGAATTTATGAAAATAGCACCTGATGTTAGGGTAACAGCAGGATTATCAGGAACAGGAGGAGGATTTAAAAAATTCAGTCGTGCAGAAATTGACATAAATGATGCATCTAGACCAATAAAATCAAGTGAAGACAGTACTTGTAAGGCAAACGGAATTTCATTCCAGGAATTACAAGTTGCATATGATGGATTGGCTGTAGTTGTAAGTCCGGAAAACACATGGTGTAAAGACCTCACAGTAGAAGAATTAAAAAAAATGTGGGAACCAGCAGCTCAGGGGGTAATAATGAAGTGGAACCAAATTAGACCTGAATGGCCTAATGAAGAAATTCATTTATTTGGAGCTGGAGTTGAAAGTGGGACCTATGATTATTTTACCGAAGTAATTGTTGGTAAAAGTCATTCGTCAAGAGGCGACTATACTGCATCTGAAGATGACAATGTATTAGTGCAAGGTATTAAGTCAGATAAAAATGCTTTAGGATTTTTCGGATTAGCATATTATATCGAAAATCAGGATATTCTTAAACTCGTAGGAATCAATAGTGGTAGCGGACCTGTATTGCCATCTGAAGAAACTGTAAAAAATAAAACCTATACACCCTTAGGCAGACCATTATTTATCTACGTTAATAGCAAAGCAGCCACTAGAAAAGAAGTTCAAGCTTTTGTTAATTTTTACTTAGAGAATACCAAATTATTGGCTCAAGAAGTTGGTTATGTTTCATTAAATGATGATGAAATTGCCAAAGAAAAAGAAAAATTTAAGGTATTTATTGAAAGCGCAGAACCTGCTGCACATTAAAATAATAGTAAGCAATACGAAAGCTTATTTTAAAGCAAGCTTTCATTTTCTGTTTTGAAAATAAGAGAAAAAATAATTGAATACCTATTGCTTTTTTGTGGCATTATTGGTGTACTAACAACGCTAGGTATAATATATGTATTATTCAGCGAGTCAATTGACTTTTTTACAAAAGTCTCAGTTTGGGACTTTCTTACAGACACACAATGGACACCATTGTTTGCGGAAAAACATTTTGGTATTTTGCCATTAATTTCTGGGACTATTTTAACCACATTAATAGCTGTTGTAGTTGCATTACCAATAGGAATAACAATTGCAATTTACCTTAATGAATATGCCCCGAAGAGTTTTAGAAAATTTATTAAACCAATTCTGGAAATTCTTGCTGCAATTCCTACAGTAGTATATGGCTATTTTGCATTAATGGTAGTTACACCTTTTCTTCAATCGATGTTTTCTGACATGGCAGGCTTTAATGCCTTAAGTGCAGGAATTGTTATGGGAATTATGATATTACCATTAATATCTTCCATGAGTGAAGATGCCTTATTTTCTGTTCCTAAATCTTTAAGAGAAGCGTCTTATGGAATGGGAGCCACAAGATTTCAAACTTCATTTAAAGTACTTGTACCTGCTGCTTCATCTGGCATTGTTGTTTCTATTATTTTAGCGATTTCACGCGCTATTGGTGAAACGATGATTGTAGCGATTGCTGCAGGACAACAACCTCGCCTGACATTTAATCCTATGGTGCCGGTTGAAACAATAACAACCTATATTGTTCAGGTGAGCATGGGAGATGTAGCTCGAGGGTCCATTGAATACCAAACAATATTTGCAGCGGGAATAACTTTGTTTTTATTCACTTTTCTTTTAAATAATTTAAGTTTCTGGGTTAAAAAACGATTTCAAGAAAAATACCAGTAATGAATAAGAATAGGATAATTGATAAGAGCTTCAAATACTTTGGTATGTTTTGCACTGCTTTAGGTTTAATCGTCCTTGTGGTATTTCTATTTAACATTGTAAGCGAAGGAATTAGTAGAATCAATTGGCAATTTATAACAAGCTTACCTTCAAGATTACCTCAAAAGGCTGGGATTCTAACAGCTTTAGTAGGCACAGTATGGATTTTATTATTAACAGCAATTATTGCTATTCCAATTGGAATTGGTGCCGGTATTTATCTAGAAGAATATTCGAAGAAAAATAGATTCAATAATTTTCTTGAAATTAACCTAACCAATTTAGCAGGTGTTCCTTCAATTATTTATGGTTTATTGGGACTTGAAATATTTGGCAGAATAATGGGAATGGGAGGAAGTTTAATAGCCGGTGCATGCACATTGTCGTTATTAATTCTACCTATAATTGTGGTAGCAACGCGAGAGGCGCTAAAAGCAGTTCCAAAGTCACTTAGAGAAGCGTCTTATGCTTTAGGTGCAACAAAATGGCAAACAACTTGGATGCAAGTCTTGCCTGCGGGAGCAGGAGGCGTCGTAACAGGTGTTATTCTAGCGCTATCCAGAGCAATTGGAGAAACAGCTCCATTAATCGTTATTGGAGCTTTAGCTTACGTACCATTCGTGCCTTCAAGTCCGACAGATGAATTTACGGTGCTTCCGATTCAAATTTTTAATTGGGTTTCAAGACCACAAAAAGGTTTCATTATCAACTCTTCTGCAGCTATTATTGTATTATTAATCATTACATTTATTATGAACGGTATCGCGATGTACTTAAGAAATAAATGGCAAAAAAGAACTAAGTGGTAGTATTATGAATTCTATTGTTACTTCAGATATTAATGTACATTATGGTGATAATCATGTATTGAGAGACATTAACATGACTATCCCTGCTAATTCCGTTACGGCCTTCATTGGTCCATCAGGTTGCGGAAAATCTACCTTTCTTAGGTTGTTCAACAGAATGAATGATTACATTGAAGGGTTTAAAATGTCTGGTGATATTTTAATAAATGAAGAAAATATCTACTCTAAACAGACAAAAATTGAAGAGCTGCGAAAAAAAGTTGGCATGGTGTTTCAAAAACCAAATCCCTTTCCAAAATCAATTTATGAGAATGTTGTATACGGCTTAAGAATACAGGGCATCAAAAACAAAGCTTATCTGGATGAAGTTGTAGAAAATACCTTAAAGCAAGTGGTTCTCTGGGACGAAGTTAAAGATGATTTGAAAAAATCTGCATTTGCATTATCAGGTGGTCAGCAACAAAGATTATGCATTGCAAGAACACTCGCTGTCGGACCAAGTGTGTTATTAATGGATGAACCTACTTCTGCACTAGACCCTATTTCTACAGCTAAACTAGAAGAGCTGGTATTCGAATTAAAACAGCATTTTACAATTGTAATTGTAACTCATAATATGCAGCAAGCTGCTCGTATTAGTAGTCAAACTGCTTTTTTCTATATGGGAGAACTAATTGAGTTTGATGAAACAAAACAAATTTTTACAAATCCCAAAAAGGAAAGAACTCAAAATTATATAACAGGTAGATTCGGTTAATTTTTTTACTTATGAATGTAAATTAATTGTTAATTAAAATAAAACAAAATGAACCAATTCGAAAATGAACTAGAAATACTAAAGACTGACGTAAAACAAGAATGGGAACTTGTTACTTCCCAATTAAAAAAATCTATGCAAGCTCTTGTATCAATGGATAAAGAATTGGCCAAACAAGTCATTGAAAGAGAAAAAATTGTTAATCAGCTCGAAGTAAAAATTGAAAAAGAATGTGAAAATATAATTGCGCTATACAACCCTGTAGCCATCGATCTACGTTTTATTCTTGCGCTAATTAAAATAAATACCAACTTAGAGAAGGCTGGTGACATGGCCAGATGGATTGCAAAATTTGTGGTAAAAAATGGAAGTCCGTTCTTCAGTGATTTGATTGCGAAAACTCAGACGATAGAAATGTTCGAAGAAGCTTGTGACTTACTAGTTGATACTTTGCACGCGTTTAACAACAATGATACAGAAAAAGCCAGACAGATTTTTAAAAGAGATGAACTTATCAATGAAATTAATAAGTCTGCATTTGTAGATGTTATTCAGTCAATAAAGGAAAATCCTGAAGAAATTGAAAAATATTTGAAAATGCTATCACTTGTTCGCCGAATTGAAAAAGCTGGCGATATCAGTAAAAACATAGCCGAGGAAATAATATTTTATCTTGAGGCAAAAATTCTTCGTCACAAAAATCAATAATATTCTAAGGCATTCAATTTCATTTATTTACGATGTTCTAATTGTTTAATAACTTTTTTGCTTGTCGATTTAGCTAAAAGTTATTTTAGGGCTTTAAACAAAATTCTATGTTTGGTCTTGATACAAGTTTGGCTCTTTTTCTAATTTTCTGTATTCTATTAGCATGCTTTTTCGAATTCATTAACGGTTTTCACGATACTGCTAATGCAGTTGCTACTGTTATTTACACTAATTCGATGAAACCCACTGTTGCTGTAATTTACAGCGGTTTGCTAAATTTTAGCGGCGTTATGTTGGGAGGAATAACAGTGGCAATGGGAATAGTAAATCTATTGCCAATGGATGCTCTAATTGATGCCAACCCATATCATGGTATTGCAATGGTTTTAGCTCTTTTAATTAGTGCAATTGTGTGGAATTTTGGAACTTGGTATTATGGAATTCCATCCTCAAGTTCACATACCATTATCGGTGCAATTTTAGGTATTGGCCTAGCTTTTTATTTTATACCGGGAGAAATTGGGAGCGCAGCGGTTAATTGGGATAAAGCCAAAAATACTGGTTTAGCATTACTCTTCTCCCCGATGATTGGTTTTTCCTTGGCGATTATTGTAATGTTCCTCTTTAAAAGATTTATTAAAAATGAAATAATTTACAAAGAACCTATCCCGGGCAAATTACCACCAATATGGGTTCGAATGCTCTTATGGGGTACTTGTGGGATGGTAAGCTTTGTACATGGGCAAAATGATGGACAAAAAGGTGTTGGTTTAGTGATGATGATTCTAATTGCAATCGTTCCAACTCAATTCTCATTGGATAGCAGCGTGAATTTGCAAAGTGTTGCTGCAAATATCAGTGTTATTGAATCAATCGTGAAAACAACTGACACAACACAATTTGGGAAAGATGAGTTCAAACATTTTTATAACATAAAAAATCATAGCATAAAATTCAGTGCTTCAACAGCTAATAAAAATTTCAGTTCAGATATTGACATTGCCGATAGATTTGGTATACGGACTGATGTTATCAAAGTAACAAAGGGCGCTGAGAAATTACTAAAAAGCCCGAATTTTGCCATATCAAAAAATGATAGTAGTCGATTAAAAACTGAAATTAAAAAAGCGAAAAAACTAGTTGAGTTTGCTCCTACCTGGGTCGTATTAATGATATCACTTTGTTTAGGCCTCGGTACAATGGTTGGATGGAAAAGAATTGTTAAAACAGTTGGTGAAAAAATTGGCAAACAACACATGAGCTATGCTCAGGGTGCAAGTGCCGAAATTGTTGCTTCAATTGGAATTGGAATGGCATCGGCATACGGCTTGCCTGTTTCTACTACTCATATGCTTTCTTCAGGAGTAGCCGGCTCAATGGTGGCTAAAAAAGGATTGAAAAACCTTCAGAAGAAAACAGTGAAAACTATTGCATTAGCATGGATTTTAACGTTGCCCGTTACTATTCTCTTATCAGGCGGATTATTTTTATTATTTAGATACTTACTTGAATAACTATCTGGTTCTTTCTCCTAGTTTTCTCTTATCATGAACCCATTTATAGCGTGGTTTTATGAATGAGTGTTTTTTCTTCGGAGAACGATCCCATAAAAAGACAAATCCGACTGAATGTTGTAAATAGTTAGAACCGTTTTTTAATATTGGTCCTCGTAAACCTATTTTACCCACAGTCTGAAAATTCAGTCCGACTATCTCATTTAACCAAATATTTATTCCTCCTCCCAAGTTAAAGGTGAACACGCTATTGTATGGCGGGATAAATCTCAAAGTATAACCAATCCCCATTGGGATATATGGATCATATCTCTTACTCATTTTTTTTATGTACGGCTGCATGTGCCACTTTGCAAAACCATCAAGATTAAAAAACAAAAACTGGCCGGGACTTTCTTGTCCATTAATTAATTTACCGGGCTTATATCTATTAAAACTAAATGCTGTTCCAAAAGTCCAACCCTTTTTACCAATAATTTCTGCACTAACTTGTGAAGGATAAAACGGCAAACTCCATGATCTTCTTGCCGACAACAGTTTTTTAAACCAACTGCCATCATCATCTACAGCGTTCCACCCGACACCAAAAATCCACGATAACTTTTCTCTTGGACCACGGCGCTTTTTACCGGGATTAGGTTCTGCCATAATATTTGTGGCAGATAAGCAGAGAATAAGCATAAAAATTAATATGTTCTTTGTTTTTAACAAGAGCGCAAAGATAAGCAAATAAGCAATATGCTGAAATTCAGGTACAAAGCCATTGCTATTTTGACTACATAATTCATTAAATGTCAAGTGTCAAATGTTAAGAAATGCTCATTTTGCTACATAAAGTTTGCAATAAAAATCAGAATTTCGTGTGATATGCCGGAAAAAATACATTTAATAGCAATCGGTGGCAGTGCCATGCATAATTTAGCCCTGTCATTACATCATAAAGGATTAATCGTTACAGGAAGTGATGACGAAATTAATGAGCCCAGTAAAAGCAGGTTGGCTAAATACAATCTTTTACCGGAGAAAATCGGGTGGTATCCGGAGAAAATTACAAGCGATATAAATAAGGTCATTCTCGGTATGCATGCCAGAGAAGATAATCCTGAATTAATTCGTGCTAAGGAATTAGGCATTCCGGTTTTTTCTTATCCTGAATTTCTTTATGAAGTTACGAAAGAAAAAAAACGCATTGTAATTGGCGGCAGTCATGGTAAAACAAGTATTACAGCCATGATTTTGCATGTTTTTAAAAAATGTGGTATCGACACCGATTACATGGTAGGTGCGCAATTGGAAGGATTTGATACAATGGTAAAATTGACCAATGAAGCACCAATAGCAGTATTTGAAGGAGACGAATACTTGGCCTCACCAATTGACAGGCGTTCTAAATTTCATTTGTATCATCCTAATATTGCTGTGATTAGTGGCATTGCTTGGGATCACATTAATGTTTTCCCCACTTTTGAAATATATAAGAAGCAATTTGGAGTATTCATTGATTTAATTGAAGAAAACGGACAAATAATTTATTGCGAAAATGATGAGAATGTAGTTGAGATGGTGAATAATCATGGTAACAATAACAATGTTCAAAAAATACCTTACTCAGTTCCGCCACATGAAATCACTAATGGTATTACTAATTTGAAAACTGCATCAGGTAACGTGCCTTTGGAAATATTTGGCGAACATAACTTAATGAACCTAATGGCCGCAAAAGAAGTTTGCAATTTGGTAGGAATTAACGATAAGGCTTTCTACGATGCTATTGGCAGCTTTAAAGGTGCGGCGAAAAGATTAGAGCCTGTTTACAGAAGCGCCAATTTTTCATTCTTTAAAGATTTTGCGCATTCTCCATCCAAATTAAAAGCAACAACACAATCGGTTAAAAAACAATTTCCTGATAAAAAATTAATTGCCTGCATGGAATTGCATACATTTAGTAGTTTAAATGAAAATTTTTTAAACGAGTACAATGGTTCAATGAAGGAAGCTGATGAAGCAATAGTATATTTTAATCCCAAAACAATTGCACATAAAAAACTAAAAGCTATTTCCATTGACGATGTTAAAAAAGCATTTTCTGATCCGAGAATCATCGTGTTTACAGAGAGTGATGAATTGGTAAAATACTTAAAAATGGAGAACTGGAATAACAAAGTACTCCTTATGATGAGTAGCGGAAATTTCGATGGGATAGACTTTACAGCGCTTTCACAAGAATTAAATTTATCTTGAAAAAAATTCTGCTGATATCAGACACACACGGCTACTTAGAACCAAATCTAATCCCACATATTAAGGAAGTTGACGAAGTGTGGCATGCAGGTGATATTGGTGCCCCTGATGTTTGTTTGGAAATACAAAAAACAAAACCTGTCAGGGCAGTGTACGGTAATATTGATGGTGGAATCAGCCGTGTTATTTATAAAGAATATGAATTTTTTGAATGTGAAAATGTTAGCGTATTAATTACCCATATTGCAGGTTATCCTGGTACTTATAATAGCAAGGTAAAAACCTTAATTAATAAGTTTAAGCCCAAATTAGTTATTTGCGGACATTCTCATATTCTTAAGGTAATTTATGATAAACATTTTAAACACTTACACATCAATCCAGGCGCGGCAGGGAAACACGGATTCCATTTGGTAAAAACCGCAGTATTGTTTAATATTGATAAGGAAGAAATCAAAGATTTGAGAATTGTAGAATTAGGAAAAAGAGCGTAATATGAGCGAAACAGTTAATAAAATATTTAAAGACGAAGAAGTAGCAACACTTTTAGGTTCTCAGGGTAAAGAACTACATTCTGTTTTAATTTATCTCTGGCAAAATAAATCAGGGAATGAATCATTAGAAATTATTGATGCAATTAAATTTATACTCGACGACAACATTGAACTAACATTAACATGTGACCCGGAAAGTGAATCAATTACATTAACTAGTTTCGACTTTCTTGAATACAAACGTCAACATGAATCTGAAATTAATGACTCTATTATTATACATGAAGTAAACGCCGGTACCACAGGTATGTGGAAAGATACCATAAAAAAGAAATTAAAAGCCGTTCTTTTAACCAAAACTAAAAATGGTTATGCATCGGACAGTATAGTTTTTGATTTTGAAGGGGAAAAAAGATTGCTTTCTATCAATCCTTTAGACGGATTACTTTTGGATTACTACGAAGATTAGGCTTTAAATATCTTGCTAAAAGTTTTTAAAATTAAAGCTATATCACTCAAAACATTATTGTTTTTAACGTATTCCAAATTCAATTCCAGTTTTCTGGGCATTATCTCTTCGATATAAGTCTTTTCAGGATCCGTAGCCTTTCCTAAAACTTCGTTTTCATTAAAATAAGATATCGATGCATTATCTGTAATGCCCGGTTTCACTGTCAATACTTTCAATTGCTCCTCAGAATATAAGTCAACATACTTCCTGACTTCAGGCCTAGGACCAACAAAACTCATGTCCCCGATTAGCACATTTATTAATTGAGGAAATTCATCTAACTTATACTTTCTCAAAAAATAACCTACAGATGTAATTCTTGGGTCTTTCCCTCCTATTGTCAATAATCCTTTCTTATCCGAATCCCGTTTCATGGTTCTGAATTTAAAAAGATTGAACTCTTTACCATGTAAGCCAACCCGCTTCTGAAAATAAAATACCCCACCTCTTGATGTAGTAATGATAAGTAGTGAAATTATCACGAAGAATGGCAATAAAATAATTAGTCCGAATAATGAAAATAATACGTCAAATAGTCTTTTCATGGTTTATTTTGCCATTGCTTTTTCTACAGAACGTTTTACCTGGTTGACAACTGTTGAAACTTGCTCCAATGTTAAATCGTAATACAAAGGCAATGATATTTCCCTATTAAAATTATCCAAGGCATTAGGATAATCCTCCATTTTATATCCCATGTTTTCATAAAAACTCATCATTGGAACCGGAATAAAGTGGACATTTACGCCTATTTTGTTATTGCTGATATCTTGAATTATAGCATCACGAACTTCTCTGGAGGCATTCTTAATCCTTAACGGAAATAAATGATAACAGCTCTCTTTGTTTGCTCCAGTGTAAACTGGCAATTCGAACACATCAGTATTTCCTAATAACTTACAGTACGCCTCTGCAAGTGATTTTCTCTTTCTTAAAGTGTCGTCATTGTATCGTTCTAGTTCTATTAGTCCTATTGCAGCACAAATATCTGTCATATTGCACTTATATCCGGCCTCTACAATATCATACTGCCAATTACCCATTTGCGTTTTAGACAATGCATCTTTAGTCTGACCGTGCAAAGAAGTGATACATAGCCTATCATAAACTTCATTATTGTCAAATTCACTACTAAGATTCAATGCTATTGCTCCTCCTTCTGCAGTTGTCAAGTTCTTAACGGCATGGAATGAAAAGACACTAATATCTGTTAAAGAACCTGATTTTTTTCCATTATACATTGCTCCAAAAGAATGGGCTGCATCACTTAAAACTAATATGCGACCAAGTTTCTTTTGAATTTCAGAGTTTGGCGAAAATATATCTTTTGAGTTCTCCGCTATATCATTTATCTCGTCGTAATCACAAGGCAATCCTCCAAAGTCAACCGGCATAATAACTTTGGTATTTTTAGTAATTGCCTTTCTAATAGCGGCAATATTGATATTGAAATCATTTTGATTAACATCAACAAAAACGGGCTTTGCTCCACAGTGAACGATCACATTAGCTGTTGCCGAATAAGTATAAGCAGGAAGAACAACCTCGTCGCCTTCTTTAACACCAAACCATCTTAACACAAGCTCTAATCCTGCTGTTGCAGAATTGACACATAGTGTCTTCTTGTTGCCGCAATACGCTGTTATTTTTTGCTCAAATAATTTTGTTTTCGGACCGGTGGTTATCCAGCCACTTCTTAAAACTTTAGAAACTTCCTCTATAATTTTATCGTCTATTCTGGGTGGTGAAAAAGGAATCATGTCTTTGACGAAATTACGAATTATCCATGAATATTTACCTGTGTAGCGCCATACCCATATTTCTTAAATGAGGCGTCCTGAAAGGTAACTTCTTTCATTGATTTTAAAACACTATGAATTTCGCTCTTTAATCTGCCATTGCCAACTCCATGAATGAATATAATCTTTTTAAAACCTTTGTCTATAGCATCATCCAGTTCTTTTTCAAATTTTTCCAGTTGTATCGATAAAATTTCGTGGTTTGACATTCCCGATAAGTTGTCCAACAACTCCTCTGCATGTAAATCAACTTCCTTTTCCAATGATTTCAAATAGTCCTTTTTTGTATGAGATTTTTTTGATGAGGACTTGAATTCCTTGATGCTCATTAATCGTTTGACATCATCTTTTGTCAAATCAGCATTTACTTTCTTAATTTGAGAAAAATCGTCTTTTAATAAGAATGCATAGACTGGGAATTTGAATTCGCTGTGCTCTATTGTTTCTCCATCATAAAGCGCTTTCTGAGAAATAAATATAGTCTCTGAAACCGGTAACTGTGGTTTAAATAATGTATTCTTATAAAAAATTGCATCTATTCTATGATGCAGGAACTCCTGAAAAAATGGCATTTTAACTTGCTTAAATAACACTTTTTGATACGGTCCAAGTGTTCCGTGCTTCAATGTTTGATAATACTCACCGTCTTTTATTGAATAAGTGTATAGAATTTGATAGCTTGATGAATTAAAAAGATATAATTTGTAATCAGATCTCAACGCTGATAATTCATGATCCGTCTCAATTATAAAATAGAGCAATTCATTTAAAGAAGAATCAGGATCCATTTCAATATTATCTGTTCCTTTATCTAAGATTAGTTCTGTATGGATAGGGACTAACTGAGAGGCCAAATAAGGAATTTCGAATCCGTCAGATATTTCAACAAACACCGTAGTGTTATCTTGAATTCTGGTTACAACACCTTCCCCTTTTTCATTAAGAAACTTTACTTTATCACCAATACGTAACTTCATGTCACAAATTTAACTATTCCAGATTACACAAATAAATCCCTTTTTCTCTGGTTGAATACAATGGAATACCATACAAACTAGTAAGATTATTCCAATAATTTGTACTTTTTCTGCTGCTCGTACCATCTAGAACCAATTGCCTCAAATTTGTCTTAGATATAGCCGCTTCATCGAGTTTAGCATTATTAGAAACAATCAAATGTGTAATCTTTCCAAGTATACTATCGGGTAATTTGATTGGGTTGGTCAGATGAAAAACAAAAGATTGATTTGTTCTAATAAAATTATAATCAAAAAATATTCTTTTTGGAAAGGCTCTATTTGCCAGATAACTTTTACTTCTATTTAATACAGAATCATTTCTGTGAACATAGAAGATACCATTGCTTTTTGTGCCTATAATTGGATTTTTATATGAATCGAAAACAACAATTTCAGTTCTGGAATAAGTTGCGTGTAATGAAAAAAACGCACTAAACAGCCAAATAGCAATAATAGCAAGAGAAGTGAACATGCTTTTATATGTTCTTTGCGTTATGTAAATACATATCGCAGCCAACAATATTAAATAAAATAAAATATCAATATGGGAAAAAGGTATATCGTCAATAAAAGCAGAACTGGAATCAAAAAGTGAAATAAATTTAATCATCATGCCTGTAAGCCAATTGAGAATAAAATTAATGTCAATTACATTAAACAATGAAATCAAGCCACCAAACATTAAAACTGTTGCAGCAGGCACAATGAACAGGTTTGAAAAAATAAAGAATAAAGGAAATTGATGAAAAAACAACAATATGAATGGGGTGCTTATTATTAAAGCAGATGTAGACACGGATGCTGTTTGCCAAATTTTCTTTATGACAAATGAATTACCCTTATAAATTGATTCTAATCGGGAGTAAAAAAGAAATATGCCACTTACCGAGCTATAACTTAGGATAAAACCAACATCCCGAATTAGTAACGGATTAAATAACAACATGATAAAAGCAGTAAGTGCCAAGAGATTTATTTGATTGTCTGAATTATTTCTAAAGTATATATTTCCAATACCAGCAACCATAAACATAAGAACAGATCTTACTACTGGAGCATGCCAACCAGTAATCAACCCGAACAATAAAAGAACAATAAATACAATTAATAATTTTAGAGATTTAAATCTCTCCTTTCCAAATACAATCGTTAACAACCAATTTAGTGCTAAATAGATAATACCAACATGCAATCCGGATACAGATAAAATATGCATTGTTCCTGAATGTGAGAAACTCTCTTTAATTGATTGATTGATTTCTTCATCATATCCCGTAAGTAAACCTGAAACAATTGAAAATGCATCATGCGTTAAAGATGACTTTTTAAGCTTTCCAATTAGACCCTGTTTTATCTGCTGACCAATTATTCTTAATGAGACATCTGTATGAATGCCTTCAACAAGAAAGATTTTGTCATTGATAGAAGCATTTGCGTATATCCCTTTATCGGCGTAATACTGGCCAAAATCAAATCCTAATGGAGCAATGGGTGATTGCACTTTTTTTATCTCTGATTTAAAATAAATATACTCTCCCGGACTAAAATTCTCAGATTTACTCCCGGAATAATCGCGAACCAAAATAGTTCCAACAGGGAAGGCCATGTTTATTGAATCCTGCACATAGATTGGTTTTATCATCAAACTCGTGAAAGATTTCTTTGGTATTGGAACCTCAACAATTTGACCAAGACAGCTTACCTTCTTTCCTTTAAAATTAAATTCATTCGATTCATTTGATTGCTTCTTTAATGATTGAGACATTAAAATAATACCAATAAGACATAATCCAATATCTAAAACACAAATAGACCAAAAATGAATTCGCTTAATTACCAATAATGTAAAAACAAGAAACAATCCAAAAAGAAAAAGTAGAGAAGAAAACGTATCAACTGAGAATAACCTTAAAGATGAAAAATAAATTCCCAAACAAAATGGGATTAAAATTCTTACAAAAGGATACTTGTTTACATCAAACATAGTAATCTATCCAAACGATTGAAAAGAAAAAACGTAAAGTAAAGCATTTTCGGTAATTATACTCACTTATCAAATCTAAAACAATCTCTGATTTACCACTATATATTTGATTTTCATTTATTTAACAAAATTAGAATTTAATATTATCTAAATATCCTCTGCTGGTCGAATTTAATTAAGGCTTAACACTTAAGTGTTTATTTTTATAAATATGGGTAAACTGAATGTACTGATACTATTTCTTTGTTTTTCGTTTGTAAAGAAATCAATATCTCAAGACACGCTTAAATTAATGAGTTACAATATTCTGAACTATGCTTCAACTAATGCAAACAAAAACCGTTACACTGATTTAAGAACCATATTGACACATGTAAATCCTGATGTCGTTTTACTTTGTGAAATTGCAGACGCAGGTGCTCCAAAATTATTATTAGACAGTTCATTTAATAAAGCAGGAATTGGAACATTTACAATGTCTCAATTTATTGATGGCACAGACACGGATAATATGCTTTATTACAAGACTGATAAAACAAATTTGTACAAGCAAAAACAAATTTCAACATCGTTAAGAGACATCAGTCAATACAGAATGTACAACGTACCTGCTACAAACGATACTGCATTTTACTATTTGCATATGTGCCATTTAAAGTCTGGCAGTATGGCGCCAGACGAATTTCAAAGGCAATCAGAAATAAATGCATTTTGTACCAACATTAGTAATATTCCTGTTGGCGCTAATATGTTTTTTGCCGGCGATTTTAATATCTACTCAAGTGCAGAAGCAGCTTGGATATTATTGACTACCAGTTGTAGTCATGTATTTAAAGACCCAATAAATCTGCCTGGGTTATGGAATAATAATTCACTCTACAAATCAATTCACACACAATCTACAAGAACATCAGCCAATTCCGGATGCTGTGGGGGTTCTACAGGAGGATTAGATGACAGGTTTGATATAATTTTTGTCAATAATCCCGTTTTGACAGGGAGTGACCATATTACATACATAGCTAATTCATACGAAACAATAGGAAATGATGGTCAGCATTTTAATTTATCAATAAATGAATCCCCTGCCAACACTTCAGTTCCCACTAATGTTGCGCAAGCGTTATTCAACATGAGCGACCATCTACCGGTTGTGATGAAATTTATTGTTAAAGAATCACCCGTTGGATTGGATGAGAATAAAAGAATACCAAAATTGAAATATTGGATTAATAGCAGCAACAATAAATCATCTTTGCATTTATATTCAAACGTTACAGGAAGCTTTGTTGTTAAGCTGTTGGATGTTACTGGAAAGGAAGTGATTCAAACTGAGCTTATAATTAACGAAATAAACATAGAAAATTCAATAGAGTTGCAAGGCATACAACCAGGTATCTATTTCATTAAGATTAATAACGGGCAGTTTGTTATAAAAGACAAATTATTGGTATCTCCTTGAGTATTCATGTTTCAACTCATTGATAACTTTCTCTGAGTTGCCTGCAAACACCTTTTCGTTAAGAATAATAATAGGTCGTTTTATTAATGTATAATCAGAAAGGATGTATTTTTTTATCTCTTCTTCTGTCAGATTCTTCTCCTTTAAGTTCAATGATTTATATAATCTTGATTGCTTATTTAATAGCGCTTCGTAAGTACCAACCTTTTTCTTTATCTCATCAAGTTCGCCTTCTGTAATATGCTTCGATTTTAAATCCTGTAAGTCACTATTGGAGGCACAAATATCGAGTTGGTTTAGAATTCTTTTACAGGTATCACATGTAGATAAAAAATAAGCTTTTATTGGCATCACTTAAAATTTTCATCACTTAATACGTTTAAACGTACACCGTGAAAGTACAACAATTTATCCTTCACAACCGTTGCCGGTACATCTGTATCCAACACGGCTACTAATTCAAAATTTGAATTTAAGACATAAGTTTTAAACTTTTGTCTGATTAACTTGTAACCTTTAAACTTCTTGTCGAACTTATACAATTCTGATTCATGATACTCGTATTGAATCCGTCCTCCTTCAACGCCATAAACTTTTCCATGATCTGAATGGAAATAAATTGCGTTATCATTAATGAAGTTTAAAGGAACAAAGTAGCCCTCCATTTCAACATAATATTGATCGCCATTTACAAACTCTTGAAAATTCCCATAGCGCAATTCATTCACATCTATTTCATTATAAAACCTTCCATCTTTCAAATCTATCAAGTATAAGTTGTTCTTCCCGGCTAAAACTAAATCAGTAGCGGTAATTTTAAAATCAACCGGATAGGCAAACATTGGAAGTGTGTGATTAAAAAGCACCTTGCCGCTGTCTAAATCCAACTGCATAAAAAAAGGTGAGCCATACACTACTTGTATTTCTTTAAAGTTGGCAACTCCTAAATTTAGCATATATAGTTTTCCATTATTAACGAATAATGCCGATTTGCTTGTTGGATTTGCTCCTAAATCTACTTTCCAATTAAGTTCTCCATTAATACTTAAGCAAAAAAGATTAGTTTTTCCCGCAAAGTAAATTTTGTCTTCATGTCTTAGAATATTTGAGCAAATTTGGGTAATTACATTTTCTTTCTCGCTCGACAGAAATGAACTTTGTTTAACCCTAAAGGCATTAGGATTAATAATTGATTGAATAAGTTTTTGTGTATTGTTCTCGCCTGTAACATCTGAAATACTCCAAATTTTTCCGGAATTCAAATTTAAGCCGTGTAAACCGGAAGCTGCAATTAACAGAATCGAATCATTTACTTTTAAAACTTCCGTCCAATCAAATTCTAAAGGCACCTCTACAGAAAATTTAACCGTGCCATTTTCTAAATTACAAGCTGTAAGCTTGCTTTTCTGTTTGCCTTTTTCAGCAGTTTCATAGTATAATCCTGTCAACGTAACTTCGTCAGCATAAACCAATTTTTTTGAATGGGTATGTCTTTCTAAACCGTTTTCTTCGTTAAACCATGAAGTTGAAACATCGCTGGAGATTAATAAGTGAGAATTAAGCGGAAGAATATCAAATTTCCTTACATCATTAATCCAAAGAAAAGAATCTCCTTTACATGAATAAGCAAACTGATAACCATTGTTCTTAAAAAA